>JASJCV010000060.1 GCA_030065275.1 Desulfobacterales bacterium
CCAGGGGGATTAGATTCCTTCATGACTTGTTTATTGCCCCGCACGACGCCAGCATGAAAACCGCCAACGCGGCTCGACCCGTTTTGCCAGCGCATCTCCAGGAGCGCCTCAGCATCCTGCAGGATCGTCCCGTCGACGGCAGCCGTCCCTACGTCCTATACTGGATGCACCATGCGATGCGCGACCATGAGAACCCGGCCCTGGACGCCGCTGTTCTTATCGCCAATTTGATCGAGCGTCCCGTTCTGGTCTATCAGGGGCTGGGCGGCAATCACCCCTACAATGCCGACCGTCACCATGTCTTCATCATGCAGGGGGCGCGGGATGTCCAGATCGGCCTCGAGGCCCGCGGCATCGCTTACCGCTTTCATCTGGCCGAGGACCCCGCGCGGCCGGGGCCGCTGACCGAACTGGCCCGCAACGCCGCCCTCGTCATCACCGAAACTTTTCCGGCGCCGCCTTTTCCCCGCTGGACAGAGGTTCTGGCCGGACGTATCGACGCTCCGCTGTGGACCCTGGACTGCAGCTGCGTCGTTCCCATGCCAGGCGTCAAGCGCCGCTTCGAGCGCGCTTTCAAGTTCCGCAAACACACCTGGGCGGCGTTCGAGGCGCGCCTGACACAGTCATGGGAGGCGCCGTCGCCATCGGTGCCCATGTTTGCCGGCACCCTGCCGTTTGAAGGGGTAGACCTGCGAACGGCGGACATTCACGCCCTTTGCGCCCGCTGCCGGATCGATCACAGCATCGGGCCGGTTCATCACACACCGGGAGGATCCCGGGCCGGCTACGCGCGCTGGGAGGCCTTCAAACGTCACGGTCTCGGCGCCTACGCCCGTTTGCGCAACGATGCGGCGATCAAGCCACCCCGGGGCGTCAGCCGGCTGTCACCCTACCTCCACTACGGCATGGTATCGCCCCTGAGAATCGCCCGCGAGGCGGCGGCCCTGAATTCGAAAGGCGCCGCCAAATTCCTGGACGAACTGCTGATCTGGCGCGAGCTGGCCCACAATTTCTGTTTTCACACACCCGATCCCGAATCCCTGGATAGCCTGCCGGACTGGGCCCGGGAGACCCTCGCCCGCCATGCGGACGATCCTCGCCCGACGCTCTACGGCCGGGAGCGGCTCGAGCGGGCCCGCACGGGGGAGACTCTCTGGGACGCGGCCCAGCGCTCGCTCCTGCGTCACGGCGAATTGCACAACAACCTGCGTATGACCTGGGGCAAAGCCCTGCTGTCCTGGACACCCTCGCCGGCCCGGGCGCTCAAGCGCCTGATCGATCTCAACCATCGCTTCGCCCTGGACGGCAGCGACCCCAATTCCTACGGGGGGATCCTCTGGTGCCTGGGATTGTTCGACCGCCCGTTTCATCCGGAACAGCCCGTCATCGGCGCGCTGCGGGCACGTCCGCTGGCAGGGCATGCCCGGCGTCTCGATCTGGCGCGCTACCGGCAGAAAGTCGATCCCCCCGCCAGCGGCGCCGTGCTGAATATCGCCGTCGTCGGCGCCGGCCTGGCCGGCCTGCGGGCCGCGGGCGTCCTGGCCGATCACGGCCACCGGGTGTCGGTCTTCGAAAAAGAGAAGACGCCCGGCGGCCGCCTGGGCGGTCTTGACTGGAAGGGCAGGATTGCGGATGCCGGGGCACAGTATTTCACCGCCCGGGATCCGCGCTTCCAGCGACATGTGGTCGCCTGGACGGCTGAAGGGCTCGTGACGCCCTGGAACGCGGCCCTGGCGGCTGTGAACCACCCCGGAGAACTGCGCTCCCAAAAAACCGATCTGGTGCGCCACGTGGCCGTGCCGGACATGGGCCAGCTGGCGCACCACATGGCAGGCGGGCTGGATATACATTACGGCGCTGCAATTAAAGGGCTGGTGCCGGAAGACAATAGCGGGCGCATGGCCTTGGCGGGCAGCGGATCCCATGAGCGCTACGATGCGGTTGTCCTGGCGCTGCCGCCCCGGCAGGCGGAAGCGCTGCTGCCGGAGACGTCTCCACTCGCGGCCATGGTGCGCCCCGTGCGCATGCGGCCCTGCCGTGCCCTCATGGCCGTTTTCGACCGTCCCCTGGACCTGCCGTTTGACGGCATCTTTTTCAACGCGGGATGCTTATCGTGGGCCGCCCGCAACGCCAGCAAGCCGGGTCGGGCCGACGCGGAAATCTGGATGCTGCACGCCGCCCGCGGCTGGCCCGCGGACGATGAAGCGCTGGACGCGCAAGCGGCCGATCAGGCGATGATGGCCGATTTTTTCCGCTTCACGGGACAGCCGGCATCGTCGCCGCTGCACACGGCGAGCCGCGAATGGACGGCGGCCGCAGCCGAGCAGGCCCTTAAAGAAGGGTGTCTTTGGGATGACACCGCCCGGATCGGCATCTGCGGCGACTGGTGCGCCGGATCGCGCATCGAGGGCGCCTTCCTGAGCGGCAGTGCCATGGCCGGCCGCCTGCTGGCCGCCGCCCCGCGTATTGTGCCACACGAGGCGGCGGCGCGATGAAAACGTTGCCCGAAAAATTCTGCGCGGTCTGCGGCCGCCGCATGATCTGGCGCCGTCGCTGGCGCGCAAACTGGGAGAATGTGCGCTACTGCTCCAGGGCCTGCCGTCTGAGCGGCATCGGACCGATCGACCGCCGGCTGGAGGCCGTGATGTATGAATTGCTCCAGGCGCGCGGCGCCCAGAAATCCATCTGTCCCAGCGAGCCTGCGCGCGTGGTGGCCCACAACGAGGCCCAAAAGGACTGGCGGGCGCTCATGCCGGCGGCCCGTAAAGCCGCTCGCCGGCTGGTGGTCCAGGGCCGGGCCGAAATGCTTCAGAAGGGCCGCCCGGTGGATGCCTCAACCGCCCGGGGGCCGATTCGCATTCGACTGCGGCCTCGTCCCGAATAAAGCCCCCTAATTTTCCTGCTCGTCCGTCAGGGCGTGCGCCACCAGGCGCTCCATGGGGATACGCCCCAGCACGTCGGCGTGGGTGGCACTGAGCACGACCGGCGGCGCCACGCCGTGCTCGGCCGCTTCGGCCCAGCGGTCGGCGCACAGGCACCAGCGATCGCCGGGTTTGAGCCCCGGAAACCCGAAATGGGGCTGAGGCGTGCTCAGGTCGTTGCCGCGGCCGCGGGTGAAATTCAGGAAGTCGGCGGTCACCTCGGCACAGACGCCGTGGCGGCCGAAATCACCGTTCGGCATACGACAGGCGCCGTCGCGGCTGAACCCGGTGAGAGGGGACAGGCTGCAGGTTACAAGGGGCTGGCCCAGAATATTGGTTTCACGATCGCGTTGGTCCATGATGCGCTCCGTTCGTGCAGGTCAAAATTTTCGGACGACAATCCTCATGCTGAATTATCATCGGCAACATAATTCCGGGCGCCGGGAATGCAACGCGCGGCCGATAATCCCGTGGCATTTGCCACCCCGATGTGGTAGTCTGCCGGTCGGATCAAAACGAGGCGCCCGCAATGCCGCAGCCCCGGCTGCCCCTGCCCCGCACGCCTCGTCTCCCAAGCGAAGGTTGCATCCGCGCTTAGCGCCATCGCACAAGACCCCAACCATCAAAGGAGCCGTCATGGACATTATCACCGCCCTGGTCGACCACCACCAGACGCTAAGACAACTATATGCCGCATCCGAGAACGATCCGGCGCAATTCGACGCGTTCTCGCGGCATCTGGTCGTCCACCACACCATGGAAGAAAAATACTTCTACGATCTGCTGGAGATGAAAGCCGACGCCCGACACGACGCCCTCGAGGCCGTGAACGAGCACCACATCATCGAACTGATCATCAAAGACGCCGAAGGATTCCCGCGGGAGCACGACAACTTTCCCATCAAAATCGAAGGTCTCGGGGAATACACCACCCATCACCTGGACGAGGAGGAGGCCGATATCTTCCCCCTGGCCCGTACCCTCTTTGCGGCCGAAGATTTGAACGCCCTGGGAGAACTTTTTCTTGAGGCCAAGGATAAACTGCTTAATATCGAAGTGCCGGAGGTACCCAAGCTGCTGCTGAGCCAAGCGGCCAGTGACCGGCCGACGGTATCCAGTTCACGGGGACTGGGCATCGGCAGCCTCAAATAACGCCCCTTTCGAGGGGCCTCAACCCAAGTTCAGGAGGTGGACATCCATGGACATCCTCAAAAGAGAATTGGCGCCCATCCCGGCCGAGGCCTGGGCCGAGATCGACGCCCAGGCCACCCGCAGCCTTAAAGCCATCCTTTCGGCCCGCAAAGTCATCGACCTCGCCGGTCCCATGGGGCCTGATTTTCCAGGCGTACCCGAAGGCCGCCTCGATTTTCCGGACCAGCAGCCCGGAGATGGGCTGAACTACGGGATTCACAAGGTCCACCACCTGGTGGAAACCCGCATTCCCTTCAGCCTCGACATCAACGAAATGGACAATGCCGTGCGGGGCGCCAAGGACCTCGATCTGGGCAACCTCGAGGAAGCCGCCCAGAAAATCGCCCTGTTCGAGGAAAGCGTGGTCTATCACGGGCTGCCCGACGCCAATATTCATGGGCTCAAGCAGTGCCACGGCGAGGAGTGCCTGAGCATCGGTGCGACTCCCGAGCAGTTGCTCGAGGGCATTGCCGGGGGGCTGACCGCCTTTGCCGGCCGCTCGGTCGAGGGGCCGTTCGCTTTCGTCGTGGGGCCCAAACTCTGGAGCCTCATGTCGGCGCATTTCCAGGGCTACCCCGTGAAGATGCAGGCCGAGAACATCCTGGGCGGTCAGGTTCACTTGAGCCCCTATCTGAGCGGCGATTTTGCCAACGAGGCGTACATGCTCTCCCAGCGCGGGGGGGACTTCGAAATCATCCTGGGCAACGATCTGGCCATCGGCTACGAACGCCACGACACCGACACGGTCACGCTCTACTTCACATCGTCCTTCACCTTCCGCATTCTGGACGCCGCCGGGGTGATTCACTTCACGGCCCAGTAAGGTTCACCGGACCAGATCTCGCTCCCAGCCTTCAGCTGTCAGGCCGCCTGTGCCTGGCGGCGGGGGAGGGGTGCGACCCAGGACAAGTACCCGTCCGGCCGCAGCAGCACGGCCGGCGGCGGGACCAAACCGTCGCTGTCCGCCCGCACGAAGTCCGCGTGCGATTCCCGCACCCCGGATTCGCAGATGCGGACGACTTCGAAAGGGGCAAAACGCGGATCGATCGAAGCGGCCCAGTCCCGCGTTGCAAATGCATCCCGGCCGAAGAGCAGCAAGGTATGAACCGGCACGGCATGCCCGCGGGCGCCTCGAGTGCACAGATCGAGAGAAGACAGAATGCTGTGGCTGCCGCCACCCGATGGCCGCAGCCAGAAATGAGGCAGGCGGGCGCCCGTTTCAAATGCGGCCCGGGACGCCGGCGCGGACGACGGATGCCCGGCGGCGGGTTCCACCGCCAGCCATCCGCGGTGATAGACGACGCCCAGGTCCTGACGCGGAAAACGCATGGGCAGCATCTTTCCCGGCGTCTTCATCAGGTCGTTGAACCGCCGACGGCGAAATTGCCCGATGGGGTTGCTGCCATCTAAAAGCCATATCTGGCTTAGACCAAGCCAAATACCCGCCCGAAACAACTTCCGGCGCCAGGCCATGGGTAAAGGCAGGCCTTCGAGGGTCTTCTGCATCCAGCGGGCGGCGCGCCAGTCCAGCCCGATGACGGCGGCCGCGCGCAACGTCGATTCATAATTCACCCGGCTGAGCGCGATCGCTTCCTCGGCCACCGGACGGCGCTCGGCATCATACGTCGCCAGAAGGGCTTGCGCATCCCCACCGGCATCGTCCGTTTCCGTCTGCAGCGCCCGGGCCAGCTTCCAGGCCAGATTGTGGACCTCGGCAATCCCCGTGTTCATTCCAAACCCGCCGGCCGGCAGGATCTGATGGGCGGCGTCGCCGACGAGAAAGCAGCGCCCGTCGCGGGACTGAAAATGCCCGGCCACCCAGGCCTCGAGACGCCAGGTGCGTATGCTGCGGATATCGGCGCCCGTGGGCAGTCCCACAATCTTATCGATCATCCGGGCGCAGGTCCGACGGTCAAAATCCTCTGGGTCTTCGAAGGGCGGATAATACGGCCGCTGGAGCACGAATTCGCCCCGCGCCAGGGAATGGTTGACGAACACGCCGATGCCGTGGGGGGAATAAACGAAGTAGAGCATCGCCGCGGGGCGATGTCGCAGCCGCTCGGCCAGGGCCGGGCTAATAAAATGGATATTGAGCAGATGCTGCAGGGTGGGCGTTCGCTGGACGCGGGCGATGCCGAGGCGATCGCGACTGCCGCTGCGGGCGCCATCGGCACAGACCACATAGCGGCAGCGCATCCGGTGTGCGCGTCCGCCGGCCGTTGGGCGCAGGCCAACCTCGACGCCATAACGGTCTTCATTCAGATCCGCACGCCATCCCGTCAGCAGGGTGGCCCGGCGGCTCCGGTCGACGGCTGCCCGGAGCAGGCCCTGGAGCAAGGGCTGGGAGAGATTGCACTCCCAGCTGGGGCTGATCCGATGATCGGGGCCTGAAGGAAAATGGTCGACCAGGCCCAATACGGGGTCCGGCGACGCCCCGCGAAACGAGGGGGCGGGTCGCTCTCCGGCAAGAGCGGTGGCGTAAACGTGGTGGCGCCATTCATCGAGCGGCGCGGCGGCTTCGCGTATGGTCGCTTCCAGACCGAGTTCACGAAAAATCTCCATCGAGCGGGTATTGATGAAATGGGCCTGGGGGTGCTCGTTGGGCTGATCCTGCGCCTCGACAACGACGTGCGCGATGCGAAATCGATCCAGCAGCTGCGAGGCCGTCAGCCCCACAGGTCCGCCGCCGATGATGACCACATCGGTCTCGTCCGGCAGGCAGGGACTCATGGTGCGGGTTCCAGGGCCGAAGAACCGGCGGCGGCTTGCCTGCGGGTTGATGCCGCCGGGAGCCGGACGCCTGGATCGGTATAGGCTGCCAGGGAAACAACGACAATATGGGGATACGTCATGCTGGCAATACCGATAAAGATGACCTGCATCAGGCGAGAGCTATCGAAGGATATCCCCCCGAGCAGGCCGTAGGCGCCGGCTCCCAGCAGCAAGGTGGCCAGGGTGACGGGCAGCGACAGGCGGAACATGCGCGCCCAGAGCCGGGGCGCCGGCAGGCGGTCGGCGCGGTCGGCCACGCCCAGCATGTGGCGGAGCGAATGCAGAAAGTTGAAATGCAGCGTAAAGGCCAGCAACGCCGGCAACCAGATGAATATGAGGACCAGGATGGCCAGCTCGATAGCGCGGATGAGGTCGACGGCTCTCCGCTGTCGGGTAAACGATACCACACTGGCGGCGATGCCCAGCAACGCGGCGACGCCGCAGAGCGGCGCAAGCACCGCCATGACATCAAGCAGAACGGCGACACTGGTTTCGGGCGCCAGATATCCTAAGAGCCGCTGTACGGCCGTACGATCGAAAACCGCCGGGAAACAAAGGATGATGCCGCCGCGGGCCACCCATTCGCTGATGCGCAGCATCATTGGCGTGTGCGGGTCCGCCAAGGCGTCACCGGCGCTGAAATGATAGTAGGTCAGGGCGATGAAAACCGCGAGGCTGACCATCGGATGGAACAGCCAGGCAGCAATCACCACCGCCATCACCAGGAGGTAGAGGCTCACGAAACCCGGCCCCCATATGCGACCGAAACGGGGCCGCAGCAGCCTGCGCGCCAGGGCATAGTCCAGCGCCCCGTGAGGAATGCCCAAAAAGGGCAGAAGCAAAAGTAGAAACGCAAGGTGTCGATCGGTCCCCCCCGGCCCGAGAAGGGTTACGCCGGCCAAGGTGGTCAGGGCAACCCCGGAAAACACAACGGTCGGTGCCAACTGGACGCGGGGTGATCCGACGGCTGGCGCCAGGCCCGTCATATCCCCTCCAGGATAACATCGCCGGCCTGACGCAGGAAAGGCAATTTGGGCATGGCCTTGACAACAGCGCTCACGTCGATCGGGGTTGCCCGATCGGACAGAAAACGCACCAAACGTTCGGCCGGCACCCGCTGGAAGAGATTGAAGAAGATTTTGGGCGCAGCCGTGGGGCAAGCTTCAAGGTAAGCCAGAAAGACGCGATCCATGAACGTCGCGCGCCGCGAACGCGGTCGGGGCAACCGGGTGCCAAGCCCGCGCACAGCGGCCGCGGCCAGGATCTGACTCCATTGTTGGATGGCCAGAAACCCGTAGCCGGTGCTGCCCTTGACCATGCCGGCTCCCGTTCCGAGGGGGACCACGCGCCCGAGGCGACGCGGCGGGGCAAGGTTCGTCGTCATGGGAATGACGCCCTGCTCCTGAAAACGAACCTCATAATCGACGATCCCGTAACGCGCGTTCAGATAGCACCGGATCAGGTCGGTATAAGCCTCGGCGGCCAGGGGCGTATGGGAGAACACCGTGGGCTCGATCAGGGCCTCGGTCTCCGAGAACGGGAGCACGTAGACAAAACTAATCCCGTTTTTTTGGGTGACATCGAAATCCATGAGGGTCACGGTTCCGGGATCGAAAACCGGGGCTGCGGCCCGAATCCGCTGACCGGCGTAATGCTGCAAAAGAATCCCCTTGCCCTGCCAGCGCTTGGCATCGTTGCGGCCGTCAAAGGCGATGCGCGCTTGGAGACTACCCTTGGACGTTTTCACCTCGGCGACGCCCCGACGCGCGGCGATCGAATCAGCCGCCGTCCCGAGCAGCAGATCGAACGCGGCGTTTTTTTCAAGCTGGTCGAAGGCGGAAGCATAAAAGGCATCGGCCGGTACATAATGGTAGGCAAAGCGTGACGAGGCCTGAACGACCTCGCGGCCCTCAAAACGTACCTTCCAGCGTTGCCAGCTATGCGCGACCGCCGGAACGAAAGGGTGGGTGCTCGTATTCCAGAAGCACCAGATACGATCCATGCCGTAAGACGGACGCGGATCGATCAGGGCGATGCGCTGGCCGCGGCCGACCATACGGCCCAGCCGGACCGCCAGAGAGAGCCCGGCGCAGCCCGCTCCCACGATGGCGTAATCGTAATCGCTGTTCATGACGGCTCCGCGTTCACACCGGGCCGCCCCGCCAGGGCGCGGTGCAGACGGGCGGCATGTAATGGGCGGCGGCCCACGTTCCAGAATTTGGGATTGATCAACAACCCTCTCCAGGCCTGCAGCGTCAAACGCAATTTTGCATTCCGATCGACAACGGCCCGCTGCCCCCAGGCCACCTCACCCGAGCGCAGTCGGTCTCCGATGGCCTCGTACAAACGGGCGGCGGTCATCACCGCCAGGCGCGCACGCCAGGGTATGAAGCGCATGCCGCGATCGGCGCTGCGGTAGTATGCTTCGGCCGTGCCGAGAAGCCGCTCGCGGGCGTCGCGCACAAGTCTTCGGATAATAGGGGCGCCGGTGCGGATGCGGGCGGGCGAGAGATCTCCTCCCAGCCAATCAGCAGGTAGATAGCGGCGCTCACGCCAGGCATCTTCGACGACATCACGAGCGATGTTGGTGAGTTGCATGGCGATACCCAGGTCAATGGCAAACGGGTGAGCCGAGCGTTCGCGGACCCCCATGACCGCACACATCATCAAACCGACCGTGGAAGCCACACCGTAAGCGTAGCGCAGAAGCTCATCCTCGGAAGCCAGACGCACCTCACCGGTGTCGGTGCGCACCGCATCGATCAGCATGTCTGGAAGGCGCAAATCGATATGGCGGCGCCGGGCCAGATCGATCAGGGCGCTGACTTCGGGTTGCGGGCTTTCTCCACGGCCCAAATCCTCACGGATGCGCGTCAGACGGTGGCGGGCCACTGAAACTTCATGCTGATCGGCAATATCGTCCACCAGGCGGCAGAAATGGTAGAGCGCGGCCACATCGTCGGCGGTATCCCGGTCGAAGAGCCGCGCGGCCCAGCTGAAGCTCTTGCTCTTGCGCGCCAACACGCGGCGCGCGGCGTGGCGGCTTCGACGGTCGGGAGCGTCCAAGACACCGTTTATGCGCAAATGGGCGCCTTTCATTTCAAGCCGCCATAACGTGGGGATGATCGGCCGTGACGACATTTTGCAGGACCTTGGCCGAACAGAGCACTCCGGGCACGCCGGCCCCCGGATGCGTACCGGCGCCGGCGAAGTAAAGGCCGTCCACGCCTGGCACTTTGTTATGGAAGCGGAACCAGGCGGACTGGCTGAAAATCGGGGCGACGGAGAAACCGCTGCCCCATAAAGAGAGATAATCGTTTTTGAAGTCCAGCGGCGTCATATAGAAGGAGTGGACCAGGTGCCGCTTCAAACCGGGCATGAGATGCGCTTCCAGGGTGGACAGGATGCGATCGCGGTAATCATCGCCGCTTTCCCGCCAGTCCGTGCTCCCCTGGAGATTGGGCACGGGCGACAACACGTAGAAGCCGTCGCAACCCGGCGGTGCCATGGACGGATCCGTGGCCGTGGGCCGGTGGAGATAAAGACTGAAATCTTCGGCCAGACGCCGGTGATGAAAGATATCGTTGAGGAGCCCTTTGAATCGCGGCCCCATCCAGATGGTATGATGGGCGATATCTTCATAACGACGGTCGGTGCCAAAATAGAGAACAAAAAGGCCCATTGAATAGGTCATTCGCCGGATACGCCGCGCCTGCCATCCACCGTCGAAATCCGACGGCATCATGTGCGTGTAGACGTAGGGCGGGTCGGCATTCATGACCACCAGGTCGGCCGGGCGGTGTGTGCCGTCGTCCAATTGCACGCCGCTGACGCGGCCGTTCTGCATGGTTATCTGCGCCACGGTGGTGCCCAACTGCTGCTCGATGCCATGGCGTGCCATCAGCGCTCCCAGGGCGTCGACCATGGCGCCCATCCCCCCCATACAATAGTGGATGCCCCAGCGGCGCTCGAGATAGTGAATCAGGCTGTAGATCGAGGTCGTATCGGTGGGGCTGCCGCCCACCAGCAGGGGCTGGACACTGAAGATCTTACGCAGGTAGGGATCGCGGATGTAGCGCGACACCAGTCCGTAGACCGTGCGATAGCTCTGCAGACGGATGAGCCGCGGCACCTGGGACAGCATTTCGCCCAATCGGTGGAAGGGGCGATCGGAGAGTTCACTGAAGCCAACGTCGAAAATACGGCGCGACATTTCCAGCAGACGAAGATAACCCTGCTTGTCAGCGGGGTTGAAGCGTTCGATCTCTTTCAAAGTGTCCGCTACTGTACCGCCGTAGTCAAAGGACTTGCGATCCGAAAAAACGATGCGGTACCAGGGGTCCAGCGGTTTCAGTTCGACGTGGTCCTCTAGCTTCTCACCAAAGAGGTCGAAGAGCTCTTCGAATAAAAAAGGAACTGTTATCACGGTGGGCCCGGCATCATAGACAAAGCCGTCACGCTCGAAGACCTGGGCCCGACCGCCGAGACGGTTCAAGCGATCGATGAGTGTCACTTCATAGCCCAAGGATCGCAGTCGCAGGGCCGAGGCTATACCGCCGAAGCCTGCGCCAACGACGAGCGCCGTTTGACTATCCGGTGCGGGCGAAAGCGCACGAACAGGCGGCGTGGACAGATTGAATGCACTTGGCATGGTTAACTATTCCCTCTTTGTCATCACGGGGCCGACGGCTGCCCGCGGCCCCGATGGTTGGCCAGCTTGTTAATTAAGCCACGGCGAATCCCTTCTTCTCGCTCAGCATGGTAGCGGTGGCCGAAAGCATGACACCGTAGACGATCTTGGATGCGATGTCCGCGATCGTGTAGATGACCTGCTGACTGACGATGGTCAGCTCGTAGGATGCACCGAACTGCATGAGCACCGGCGCGGCGTAAGCCACGGGATAAAGCCACCAGGAGATATAGAACAGCGGCAGTATGGCCCCGAAAAGCGCACGCGGAGTTCCTTCCATGATGGATTGCCCCTGACGGATCACCTTGGTGATCAAAACGAGAACGTGAATGAAAAATGCCGTCGAGGCGAGCCCCCAGAAAGCCCACAGAAATAGATTGGCATTGAGCCGCCCCGGCTCATAGAACTGTCCGATATAACCCAGAATGATCATCAGACTGCCGGACAGTGAAAAGCGTGCCATATATTTGAAGCGATCGGAACCGGTGATTTCGGCGACGAACAGAATTTGGATCAGCAGCATGGGCACGTCGATCAGCCAGTTAAGGTAGCGATAGCCGTTGGTGAATAGATCGGCGCCTTCCTTGAGTCCATAGACGGCGCCGTTAAAAGCATAGGCATTGGACCAACTTTGCTTTTGGATAAAGAGCAGCAGAAAGGCCGACACCATGACAACGACCGAGATGACCGAAGACATGCGGTATTTGGGCAGACTGTTGTTCTTGGTGAGCACAAAATATAAGAGCGCGGCGGCCATGGAAGCGTAGCCGAGCGTTAGTATATGATTGACAATCTCGAATCCTTCGACCGAGATGTTGAAGAGTTGCGTATTCATTTGATCCTCCTGTTGTATTTATTCGATCCCGGGCCGGCCCGCGTCTGTTGTCAATCAGCAGCGATTGCAAACCTGCCGGTCGGAATCGTTGTTCCCTTTCAATGCTTGATTGGTCGGCGAACCGGGGACGGTGTCCCGGTCACAGCGGATGGTTCCGCCGCCTCCGTCTTTCTGGAAATGGTCGTGGCGAGCAATATTTGTTTGCCATGGTCGAGAACGCCGCCCAGAAGCTCCGGCAGAGCGTTGATGTGCCGGGAGGCCCTGTTCACCGCCGCTTCGAATTCCGTCCAGCAGGCGGCAATCACTGGAGACTGGCGGAGCCGATCGACCCAGTAGCGTAACTCACCCGCGGCCGGCGGCTCCGGACTCTCAAAAAATGCTTCGAAGGCTTGCCGATCGCGCTCACCGGCTTCGGCGTGAAATAGCAGATTGGGCAGACTGATGCGGCCCTCGCGCAGATCAACGCCCGCGGGACGCCCGTCCTTCAGCCCGAAGAGATCATCCAGATCGTCTTTGATCTGGTAAGCGGTACCGAGGGACACCATGGCTTCACGGGCGTGTTCGCACATTTCACGGGGTGCCTGAACCAGCATCATGGCGCCGACCACCGGAAGGGCCATGAGGACTCCTGACTTGCTGCGAACAATGTCTCGGTAATCTTCGATCGTTAGGCCGAATTGACGGCTGGCCTGGATTTCCATGGATTGGCCGGCAATTATCTGATGGGTGGCCTGAGCGAAATGTGAAACCAGGCGAGCGAGTTTATCGCCAGGCGCCTCGATCTGCGACAAGGCCAGATAGGTGCTCGATATCAGGAAATCACCCAAATTAATGGCGGTCTCAGGCCCAAAGCGATACCAGACGGTTTCTTTGCCGCGCCGCATGGTATCGTTGTCTTGGAGATCGTCGTGCACCAACGAGGCGTTGTGCAGCAGTTCGGTGGCCGCCGCCATTTTTTGGAAGTCACCAGGGCTTCCATTCAGCGCCTCACCAACCGCCAGAAGAAAAAGCGGCCGCCAGCGTTTGCCGCCCGATTCGATTTGATAGGCAGCCGCCCGCCCGATGAGTCCCGGCGCCGACGTGTACTCGCGCAGCAGGATCACAACCGCGCTTAAACGCTGCTTGGCCGTGAGCCAGCACTGGTCGGCGTTTAACGGTGGATGGCTACTGAAGTCAGCCTGCTGGATGGGCCTGGAAACCATTCGGTTGTTATCGCTTGCGCTAAGCATTTCCTTATCCTTCCTGTTCAATCCCCGATGGATCGATGTTCGCCCGGGGAGTCCATTCCACTACTTCAACCCTTACGGTAGGCCGTATGTAATTCCTCATATACCGTCCAAGGAACGTACCCTCACACGGTCGTATTTCAATAGTCCGTTCGGTCGTTGTTTCTGGCGTGGTGAAGTCTGACATGATTTCATGTTAATATTTGTTTTAAATTTGTTGACTTTTATGTGCTAATAACCAACATATTAGTGTCTTTTTTGTCTGTTTCAAGGAATTAGATATTTTTTGTTTATTTTTTGTTGAGATATCGGAATGACCACTGCCATCGCTCACGCCAACATTGCCCTCGTCAAATACTGGGGTAAGGCCGACACGCAAACCAACGCCCCTGCGGTGGGTTCGCTGTCGCTGACGCTATCAAAGTTGTGGACGCGCACGACGGTGAACTTTCGGGGGCCCCAAAAAGCTGACCGCTTTTATTTGAACGACAGACAGGTCGCGCCGCACGAACGTGACCGCTTGACCCAATTTATCGACGAGGTGCGCCGTCGAAGCGGAATTGGCCGCTTTTGCGAAGTCCGCAGCATCAACAGCTTTCCGACGGCCGCCGGATTGGCCTCATCGGCTTCCGGATACGCCGCCCTGGCGATGGCGGCCATGCATGCAGCCGGGAAACCTCTTCCACCCGAAAAATTGTCTTCATTGGCGCGCCTCGGGTCCGGCTCGGCAGCGCGGTCGATTCATGGCGGTTTTGCCGAACTACCTGCCGGCGGTGGGGGCCAGGCTTCCGGTGCCATTCAAATTGCGGACAAAGATTTTTGGCCCCTGGCGGTGCTGGTGGCGATTACCGATGGCAACCCCAAAAAGATCAGCTCGCGCGACGCCATGGAGATAACCCAGCGGCATTCACCTTATTATTCCGCCTGGGTCGACTCATCGGTCCAAGACCTCGAATTCATGCGCGCAGCCGTGTTGCAGCGTGATTTTGATGCCATGGGCGCCCTGGCCGAACACAGCGCGCTGAAAATGCACGGCCTGATAATGTCGACCCGTCCGGGTTTGATCTATTGGAACCCGGGTACGGTGGCGGTCATGCAGGAGGTGTTGAAACTGCGTCAAGGCGGTGTCGGCGCCTACTTCACCATCGATGCCGGTCCCCAGGTCAAAGTTCTTTGCCGGCCGCATGACCGGTCGGTGGTTGCCGAGCGTCTGCTGGCCCTGCCCGAGATTCACGATCTGACGATCTGCGCTCCCGGGCCCTCAGCCCATATCGTGGAGGAAACCTGATGCCCCTGTCCGTGTATGCCCCCGGAAAGCTGGTGCTGTTGGGCGAATATGCCGTCCTCGAGGGAGCACCGGCCATTGTCGCTGCTGTCGATCGCCGTGTCAGGGTCGAAATCGCTCCCCGCAACGAGATTTCGCGGCTTGATATTCCCCACCTGGGCCTTGCGGGCATACCGCTCGATGGCCCGGGGGACAACCGGGAAGCGCCCCAATGGACGGCGGATCAAATCCGTCAGCTACGCTTCGTTCGCAGCATCGTCGCATCGTTTCGGCGCATGGTCGACTTCGGGCGCACGGCGCCTCCCCCCATGGCACTCACCGTCGATGCCCGGCCGCTCTTTTCGGAACGGGGTGTCAAACTTGGGCTCGGGTCGAGCGCTGCCCTGACGGTGGCCTTGATTGCCGGCCTCTACGCCCATATTCGGGGCCAGCGTCCGGAGCGACCAGAGCTGTTCAAGTATGCACTGGCGGTGCATCGCCATCTTCAGGGGGGCGTCGGCAGCGGTGTCGACGTGGCCGCCAGCGTTTACGGCGGTTTCACGCTTTTTCAGCGCCCGATCGCTGATGGCGATCAACAACCCCGGATTCAACCGGTGTCGTGGCCGCCTGGCCTGCAAATCATGGCCGTATGGACGGGCAAACCGGCCTCAACCACCCGGCTGTTTACCGATTTGGAGGCGTTCCGCCTCGCCAAGAGCGATTACTTCCAAACCAAGATGACGCAGCTGCGCGATACCGCGTTTCAAGGCACGCAGGCGTTCAAGCGCGGTGATGCCCAGGGTTTCATCAATGCGGCCGACAATCACTACCGGTTGCTGGCTCAACTCACGCTTCGCAGCGATGTGCCCATCGTGACTGCCGATGACGAGCACCTGGCCGCTACGGCACGAAACGGCGGCGGGGTCTACAAGCCATCCGGAGCCGGCGGCGGCGATGTCGGCCTCGTCCTCGCCGATGCTCAAAGCGACATGGGCGCGATTCACCGAAGCATCGCGGACGGCGGTTATGAAATCCTGAACTTGCAGTGGGGAGCCGAAGGCGTCAGCCTGTAAGGAGAGAAGACCAAAATGGAAAATCAAACACTCGCACGCTTCTACCATAAAACAATTCCCGAGCGCATCGACCTGCTGGAACACAAAGCCGTGATCACGTCCCAACATGCCGAATCACTGCGCCGCGGCCACAACGTCCTGAACCCCGAGCAGGCCGACCGCATGGTCGAAAACGCCATCGGCGTTTTTGGTCTGCCCCTGGGCCTGGGCCTCCACTTCCGCATCAACGGCCAGGAGTGGGTCGTGCCCATGGCCGTGGAAGAGCCGTCGATTATCGCCGCCGTCAGTGCCGCCGCCAAACTCGCGCGGCCGAGCGGCGGGTTTGAAACCTCGAGCGATGACCCCGTGGCCATCGGTCAGATCGTGATCGAAGGGCTGACCGACCCGGCCGCCGCCCGGGAGACAGTGATGGCGGCCAGGAAGAAAATATGCCGTCTGGCCAACAGCCTCCACACCCGGCTCGTGGCGCGCGGCGGCGGTGCCCGAGACGTCGAAACGTCGATCCCCCGCGGGGATGGCGCGCCGGACGACACCCTTCTCGTCCACCTCCTGGTCGACACCCGCGATGCGATGGGCGCCAATCTGGTCAACAGCATGTGTGAAGCTGTAGCGCCGGAACTTGAAGGCATCACCGGTGGCCGCGTCCTGTTGCGTATCATCTCGAATTTGAATGATCGTTCCCTGGCGCGGGCCCGGGTGGCTATCGACATCGAAGCGCTGGCACGCAACGGGTTGACGGGTGCCGAGGTGCGTGACCGCATCGTGGCCGCCGACCGGTTCGCCGCCATCGATCCCCACCGCGCGGCCACGCACAATAAGGGCATTCTCAACGGCATCGACGCGGTGGCGATCGCCACCGGCAACGACTGGCGGGCGATCGAGGCGGGCGCGCATGCCTACGCCGCCAGGGATGGGAATTATCGCGCGCTCACGCGATGGCGGGTCGGCCATACGGGTCAATTGGTCGGCTCGATCGAACTGCCCCTCAATGTGGGCATCGTGGGGGGCAGCCTCGAGTCCAATCCGGCCGTCCGGCTGGGTCTGGATATCCTCGACCTCCGCTCGGCCCGCGAGCTGTCTGAAATCATGGCCGCCGTCGGTCTGGCCCAAAACCTTGCGGCGCTGCGGGCCCTCGTGACCGAGGGCATCCAGAAGGGCCACATGCGGCTGCATGCGCGCAGCGTCGCCCAGACGGCCGGGGCCGAGCCCGGCATGACCGCAGAGGTGGTCGATCGCCTGGTGGCCAGCAACACCATCAAGGTCTGGAAGGCCCGCGAGATCATCGAAGCATTGAAGAATGCTCGCCAAACAAAGCCTTCCGCTGCCGGCACCGGGGGCAAAACCGCGCCTGCGCGATCGACGGCATCGGCCCACGGCAAGGTGATTCTGCTCGGCGAGCATGCCGTTCTCTACGGCAGCCAGGCGCTGGCGGCGCCGATTCCGTTGGCCGTCCACGCCTCGGTGCAAAGAGGTCGCAGCGGCGTGCGCCTGAGGGTTCCTCGCTGGGGAATCGATTCGGCCTGGGAAACCGGGCATCTGCATCGCGACTCGGTCCTCAGAGCCGTCGACACCATCCTATGTAAAATGGGCATTTCCAAACCGGCAATCGAAATCGATATCTTTCCTCAGGTGCCGCAGGCCATGGGTTTGGGGTCATCGGCGGCGGCGGCCGTCGCCGTTACCCGGGCCCTCGCGGCGTACTACGCCTTGAAGCTCGATACGGACGGCATCAATCGGATCGCCTTTGAAGCCGAACGCGTCATTCACGGGCAAAGTTCGGGCATCGACAACACGGTGATCAGCTACGCGACGCCGCTGGTGTTTCGTGCGGGTTTGCCCATGAGTATGGCTCCTTTGCGGGTCGGCCGCAATCTGCCTTTGGTGGTAGGTCTGAGCCGCGAGGGCAGTCTGACGGCTCCCATGGTGGAACGGGTGCGCAAGGGCTGGCAGCGGAACAGGAAGGCCTACGAATCTTTGTTTCGGCGGATTGACCGTCAGGTCGCCGAGGCCCGCGCGGCCATCCGGCAGGGCGACCTGGAGATTTTGGGGCAAACCATGAATGCAAACCATCAGCTATTGAGGGCTCTGGATGTATCGACCCCCGAACTCGAGGCCATGATCGGCGTGGCCCGCAAACACGATGCCCTTGGAGCCAAACTCACCGGCGGGGGCGGCGGCGGGGCCATGATCGCCTTGTGCGACCACGATACCAGTGCGATCGCCGGTGCGCTCAACGCGCAAGGCTGGCAGACGTTGGCATTCACCGTCAATCCCAATGATGCGGCCGACCGATTCGAAGACGAGGCGTTGGAAGAGCTGTCGCCGTCTGAAAAGCTGATCACCGTCGATGACGACGACCAGGAGACCGGTCAATGCACCCGCGCCGAGTGTCATGCCGGTGACGGGATCCGCCATCGCGCCTTCTCCATATTTATCTTCGATCGAGCCGGCCGTGTTCTGCTGCAGCAGCGTAGCACCCAGAAACAACTATGGCCGCTCTTCTGGTCGAACAGCTGCTGCAGCCACCCGCGTGTCGGAGATACCACGGCGGCGGCGGCACAAAGACGCCTTACGGAAGAACTTGGAATTGACGCTCCCCTGACCCACATTTACAAGTTCGCCTACCAAGCGCGCTACGACCAGACCGGCTCCGAAAACGAGCTCTGCTCCGTATTCATCGGCCAGACCGACCAAGAAATTCAGCCCGATCCAGACGAAATCAATGCCTGGCGCTATATCGCCCCGGCCGATTTGGACGCGGAAATAGCCGCGACACCCGAGCGCTTCACCCCTTGGTTGAAAATGGAATGGAAGCGCCTGCGCCACCATCCCCTCGTCCAGGCCATGCAGCCCGATGCCGCGCCTGTGCGATAAAAGGATGCGCCAAGGAGCAATAAGATGACGACCTGGCGGTGAGGCGCCATGTCGTAACCGTCTATTCTCGCCGGGGCGTCATCTCATGGGAAGTAAAATGACAACCGGGATATCTTCTGCTATATAAGGGGCAACGCCTGAGCGGCGGGGACGTTGCGTGAAAAGCGGCGTGTCTGCTGGCTTCCCCGGAACAGACCGGCTTGCCGTCCAGTCGGCGGAAGACAAGCATCAAGTCGAAGTCATTTAGCCCTTGCGATGAGAACGACCATGAGCGAACCCGCGGTCTCTGACGGTTGTCTTGCAGTGATGACGAACAGTGCGACGCCTTGCGGCCTTTACGCCCGACAGAAATGGCTCGGGGAAAGCGTCTCTCCGACGTGGCAGGCGGACTTCACGCGAGCCGTGACCGCCTTGCGCCTCGGGCAAGCACACGACGGTCTTTGGGCCCGCTCGCCGATTGAGACCATTAAGCGTTTATTCGGTCTGCACCTTACCGTGCGCTCCCCCGATGCGGGCATCGACAAGGCCCTGGGCGCCCTGCTGGCCTGCATTCAGCGCGAGCTTTCAAACGACCAAAACGCTGAAGTTTCCGACCTGGACCTTATCGGTCTTCCGTTTGCATCGTGCCGATGGCAGGATACCGTCCAACCCGCCTTTTTGTTTCTGGCCGCAATTTTCGACCGAACATCCCAAGGAGAGATTCGCGACCTGTATGACCGGAACGTTCGCGCGCTTTCGGCAGCATTGCTGGAAACCGCCCGCCCCTGCTGGATCCACAACAGCTTTCGCGCCCTCGTCGTTCATCCGGAATATGCCATGCATCCGGTCACACGGCGCATCGTTGCCTGGTACGCACGGCGCCAGACGCCCCGGGGCGACTGGGGCGAAGACATCCCCTTCTACCAAGCGCTCAATGCGATGGCCCATCTGGATAGCACGGAGGCGGGCGAACAGTGCCAGGCGGCTTTCACCGCTCTGACGAACCGTCAAAACCCGGATGGCAGTTGGGGAAAGCAGCAACGCGAATGGCATACCTTCCTGGCTTTGCATGCCCTTCGCAACAAGGGCCAATGGGAACCGCCCCTGGAAAGCACTCCATCGACCTGATCATTGGCCGTGCCGTCCGCATATGCATTGATCCAACCGGTAGAATGCAATGCCATCCGACAGAAATTGGCAGTCGGCGCCTTTGGTTTTCATTGAGCCGCACGTGTTCTCCCGCGTTGACTGCCCATAGGCGACAGCCACCGGTTGTCTTCTAGCCCCGGTCTCTGACATGGCCAAATCCAAATCGCGCGGCGTTACCGCGTTAGATCCATATGATTAAGGCCCCAATCCCCAGCCCCATCGTTTCAAGCACCGAAATACATGGCCGAGGCTGGCGATAAGGGCTTGTGGGGCGTTCTTCACTTGAGGTGGGAATCACAGGTAAGGTGGGCGTCCGCCAGAGAACAGAATCTTTTGATAGGTCGCTTCGTGGGGGCCGTCAAGGCGCCGCACGTAATCGTTCACATAATGCGGTGTTTGATTGTGACGGAGATAATTCTTGAAGTCCTGGTCGATTTTGCTCGTGGAAAATTGCCACTCGGCGGCGGCATTTTGAAACAGCGCATACACACTGCAACCCCGAGTGAACGCCAGGTCGCTCAGACGTCGATCGACGCCATCGGCGTCCATCGGGGCCAGTCGCTTTTCAAGTACGATT
>JASJCV010000061.1 GCA_030065275.1 Desulfobacterales bacterium
CTGCGATAGCGGTTCTCGCTGGCGCGCAGAGCGGCGGTCACCGCTTCCTTTTCGGCCAGCTCGATCTGAAGGGCATCGGTGAGCCGCGCGTTTTCGAGACACAGCGCCGCCAGATCGGCCAGCCGCTCGAGCGCCTCGCGCTCCAGCGGACCGAAACGTTTGTCGCTGCCGAAGTGCCCCAGTCCGAGGACGCCTAAAATGCGGTCCCGCCGTTTGACGGGGATGCACAGGGCCGCACCGAGATCGTCGAAGAAAACGCTCCGGGAGCGCCCCTCCCACTGCCGGTAGTTCGTGATCGAAACGGTTTCGCCTTGCTGCCAGGCCTTGCCGGCCAGTCCCTCTCCCGGCTTGAGGCGAAAGCCGGTGAGGTCGCGTCCGTAACGGCCGCAGGCCGCCCGGATGACCAGCTCGTCGGCGTCCGGGTCAAACACGTAGGCGAAGCCGTCTTCGCTCCCGGACAGCTCGGCCGCGCTGGACACCAGCTTTTGCAGGAGTTCGTCCGGGTCCCGCCGATCGAGCAGCCCCAGGGTGATGTCGTGCAGAAGGGCCAGGTGCGCCTTCTGGGCGGCAACGGTCTCCTCGGCCTGTTTGCGCGCGGTGATGTCCAGGGCGATAAACGTGACGCCCTGGTCCAGGTCGTCCAGATCCAGGGGCGTCGAACTCAGCAGCACGTCGATAACGCGGCCGTCCTTGCGCCGCCAGCAGGTCTCCACCGTGCCGGTGCCCTCGCGCGCGATCTGATCGTATTTATCCCGGCCGACCCGATCAAAAGCCTCCTGAGTGGGGTAAAGCATCCGCGCGCTTTGATCGATCAGTTCGCCGGCGGTGTAGCCGATCATAGCGCAGAGCCGTTCATTGGCCTGCACAATGACCCGGTTGCGCACCATGCCGATGCCGGCGGGCACTGCCCGGAAAATGCTTTCCAGCACTTCCAGGCGGTTTTCGCGCGGGCGCTTGCGGGTATTCTCGGGTTTGCCGTCGTGGGCGCTCATCGCTTATTCCGGTCAGGGATAGGGACCCGGAGGACAAGGAACAAAGGCCGTCACATCGATTTCTAACATTGTTAGCAGATATTTACATGTGTTGAAAGCAGCCTGCCCCATAAACGCCAATCTCAGCCCGATATACGATCCGATCGGATCGCAGCGTTCGCGTAGACCGATGGACCCCGATCGGACGCTTCCCACTGGCATCCATTTACCCAACCCGCTAAACGACCATGGACACAACCGGTTTCCGCTTTATGTTGAGGCTGTGGGGATAGACGTTTGATTTGATTTTGTTTCATGATATAGTGCGGCTTGCGTTCAAAACCACAATATGTAGTGCTGATGATCAGGAGTATGCTATGCCCGAAGTTCGGAAGACCTTTGTTCTCGACACCAACGTCATTCTGCACGACAGCACCTGCATTTACCAGTTCGACGAGCACGACATCGTCATTCCGATTACTGTCATCGAAGAGCTCGATCGGTTCAAAAAAGGCAAGGACATCCTCAACTGCAACGCCCGCGAGTTCCTGCGATCCCTGGACACCCTCACCGGCGACCACATCTTCAACGGGGGGGTGCCTATCAGCGAAGGCCAGGGGCGTATTTCGGTCTTTTTGGAATCGCAGTTCCACGACACGGTCCAGGCCAATTTCTCGAGCACCAAGGCCGATCACCATATCCTCAACGCGGCCTACCATATCGCCTCGAAAAAGGGGTTCGACCAGGTGGTGCTGGTGTCCAAGGACGTCAACCTGCGCATGAAGGCCAAATCCGTGGGCCTGACGGCCGAAAACTACCGGTCCGACCACGTTCAGAACCTTTCCGAACTCTACAGGGGCAAGAGCATCCTGGAAAATGTCGACGGGCAGCTGATCGATCATCTTTACCAGGCGCCCTATGAGATCGCGGTCGACGCTTTGACCTCGGAAAACGAACTGCGGGCCAACGAGTTTCTGATTCTGCGCAACGGCCGCAAATCGGCGCTGGGTGTCTACGACGAAGCCCAGCAGAAGGTGCTGCGGGTCGAAAACCGGGTCAGCTTCGGCATCCGGCCGCGCAACGCCGAGCAGGCCTTCGCCCTGAACGCACTGCTCAACCGCGACATTCCCCTGGTGACCATGAGCGGCAAGGCCGGCACCGGCAAGACCCTCCTGGCCCTGGCCGCCGCGCTTGAGACCCGGCGCCACTATCGCCAGATTTTCGTGGCCCGTCCGGTGGTGCCGCTGAGCAACAAGGACCTGGGTTATCTGCCCGGGGACGTGAATTCCAAGCTCGACCCCTACATGCAGCCGCTGCATGACAATCTCTCGGTCATCCGGAACCAGCTGGCTCAGGACAATACCCGCAACAAACGCATTCAGGAACTGCTCGAGGACGGTAAGATCGTCATCACGCCGCTGAGCTACATCCGCGGGCGCAGCATCGTCAAAACCTTCTTCATCGTCGACGAGGCCCAGAATCTGACACCGCATGAAATCAAAACCATCATCACCCGCGCCGGGGAAGGCACCAAGATCGTCTTCACCGGGGACATCTACCAGATCGACCACCCCTATCTGGACAGCCACTCCAACGGCTTGAGCTATCTGATCGAAAAAATGAAGGGGGAGCGTCTTTACGCCCACGTCAATCTTGAGAAGGGCGAGCGCTCGGATCTGTCCGACCTCGCCACACGATTGCTTTAGTGCCGCGACATGCCCGAGCGACGCCAATCACCGCGAATGACGTACACCACCGCTGTTCGTCTGGAAGACGCCAACGGTGCATGGGACGGGCAGGTGCGTGACATCAGCGCCGAGGGGATGTTCATTGAACCGACGCGGACACTGCCGCGCGGCGAGCGCCTGAAGGTCGCCTTTCAACTGCGACACTCGCGCCGAGCTTTTGACATGGCCGGCGAGATCAAGCGCGTGACACCCGAAGGCGTCGGTATTCGCATTATCTGGTGAGCGGTGGGAGGCCTGCGAGCGGCGTGCGCTTGCCGCCGGCCGGCGGCGCGGTTGAACACCGCAGGTTCCAGCGGGAATGCCGCCCTGCCGCAATGAGCATGTGCACGCGGACTTGACACCCACACCGCTTCCGCCGGGGGCCGCCTTTCCGATTTTTTGGTCACCCGCCCGATTCGATTCCCGCAAAACCAATCCGCAGAGAGCGCCGCTGCGGGTTGATTTTGGTAGACACGCGCATGACATTCCATCCGATCGCCATTAGGTTTGAGTAAACCGATCATAAATCATACTCAGAAACGCCGAAAGGATCCGAAGCAAACATGTCTGCCGGTCAACGGACACCACGCCTGCTGCCCAAGAGCGGGTCCTGATGCGCATTTCCGGATTTGCCACCACGCAGGCCACCCGCGAGCAGGCGGAACGGCACCCGGCCGTCGCCTTCGCCACCTTGGGGCGCAGCGGTCTCACCTGCAGCCGGGCCGGCTTTGGCGGCTACCGCATCAATACGAGCGCAGCGGCGCACCGCGAAGCGCTTTTACAGGCCCTTCGCCGCGGCATCAACCTGATCGACACCAGCGCCAACTATGCGGACGGCGCCTCCGAGATGCTGGTGGGACAGGTGCTGGCGGAATCTATCCGTGAAGGCGTCCTGACCCGGGAGGCGGTGATCGTCGTCACCAAGGCCGGCTACCTCCAGGGGAAAAACCACGCCCTGAGCCAGCAGCGGCGGAAAGCCGGCAACCCCTTCCCGGAGCTCGTACCCTACGCCGAGGGACTGGAGCACTGCATCCACCCCGAATTTCTGGAGGACCAGATCACGCGCAGCCTGGATCGGCTGGCGCTGGACAACATCGATGTCCTGCTGCTCCACAACCCGGAGTACTATCTGGGCTGGGCCGCCCGGCAGGGTGTCGAACGGCAGGCGGCCCAGGATATTTACGCCGAGCGTATCCAACGGGCTTTTGCCCACCTGGAGAAGGAAGTCGACCGCGGCCGCATCCGCTTCTACGGCATCAGTTCGAATACCTTTCCGGCCGCCGCCGACAGCAGGGACTTCACCAGCTTAAACCGCGTGGTCGCCGGTGCGCAGGCGCTGAAACCCGACCACCACCTGGCCGTCATCCAGTTCCCCATGAATCTCTTCGAACCCGGCGCCGTGCTCGAGGCCAACCAACCCGAAGGCCGCACCCTCCTGGACACCGCTCGCCAATTCGAACTGGGAACCCTCGTGAACCGCCCGTTGAACGCATTCGACGGCACCCGCCTGACCCGGCTGGCGGATGTGCCCGATGGGGACCCGCCGCCGCCGGACGCCGTCAGGGAGCGCCTGCGCGAACTGGCGGACAGCGAACAGCTTTTTTTTCAGAAGGTCCTTCCCGGCCTGGGGCTGGGAGGGGATCTGACCGCCCGAATCACCGAACAGCTGGCCATGGCCGAAGCGCTTGACGCTCATTTCGACCGCTACGAGACATATGACAACTGGCTGCAGATCCAGAACGAACATGTAATGCCCCGGGCCGACGGGGTCCTGGACTTTCTGAGGCCACGATCGGACGACCCCGCGCTCAAGGACTGGCGCCGCGCATACCGCGAACGTCTGAACCAGGCCCTGTCGGCCGTCAGCGCCGTCTACGCCGCGCCGGCCGCTGAACGAATCGCGGCGATCAAAGACGCTGTCCGGCAGGCCGATGCCGACTGGAACACCGATCAGCCCCTCAGCCGTATGGCGCTGCGCGCCCTCCAGAGCACCCGGGGCATCTCCGCGGTCCTGGTGGGCATGCGCCGGCCGGACTATGTCGCGGACGTCCTGGCCGCAACGACACCCGGAGGCGCCAAGGCCAGCCGCAAATCCGGGTGGATGCAACTCAAAAACCGACTCGACCGTTTGCCGTGAACCTTCTGCCGCCGGCGAGCAAGCACGCGCCGCGGCCGGCCGCGCCGCCCCGAAGGACCATTCCGATCAACCCCGCCAGCGATCGGAACGAAAGTGGACACAACCTAACCCGAATGGAGGAATCCCCGCGTGAGCGTACCCGAAACCACCTTGATGCTCATCCGCCATGGAGAAACCGAATGGAACCGCGACAGGCGCTTTCAGGGCCACGGCGACAGTCCCCTGACCGCCAGGGGACGGGACCAAACCGACGCGCTTGGAAAGCGCTTGGCCACGGCCCGCTTCGATCAACTGATCAGCAGCGATCTCGGCCGTACGCAGGAGACGGCGGGCATCATCGCCGGGCACACCGGTCACGACATCCAGACCGACCCACGTCTGCGCGAACGCCATTACGGGGTTTTAGAGGGGCTCAACATCCAGGAGATCCGCCGGGACCATGCCGCCGTCTACACGCAGCTGATCACCGAAGACCCCGATTTCACCATTCCCGGGGGGCAAAGCCACCGCCAGCACTACCGCGCCGGCATCGATTTTCTGGAAAGCTGGCTGCTCGCCCATCCGGGAAAGACCGCCGCCATCGTCTCCCACGGCGGCTTTCTGGACAATATCTTCCGCTATATCGCCGGCCTCGAACTGGCGGCGCCGCGTTGTGTGCTGGCGGGCAACAGCAGCCTGAGCATCATCGTTCACGGCCAGTTCTACGGCTCACCGCGCTGGATCATCCGCTCCTGGGGCGACGAGGGCCACTTGGCGGGAGCGACGCCGTGATCGGCAGCGCAATGTCTGCTGTCATCGCCGTCACGTGCTGCGCTGTCATTCCGGACCGTTCGCTCTTCTCCGCTTTCTCTTCCGGGGGCCGAAGATTTAAATGAACGCTGAACACACAAAAGGACAATCAGATGACCACGGATACGACCCGCATTCCTCTCTTCCCCCTGGGTTTAACGGTGCTGCCGGAAATGCTCCTGCCCCTGCATATTTTCGAAGAACGCTACAAACAGATGATCGGCACGTGCGTCGCCGAAGACCAGCCCTTCGGCATCGTTCTCTTCGACGGCGGCTCGATCCGCTCGGTGGGCTGCACGGCCCGCGTCGTCGAGGTCACCAAGTCCTACGCCGATGGGCGCATGGATATTCTGACCCAGGGTGAAGAGCGTTTCGTGATTCACTCCGTCGTGGAGGAGCAGATCTACATGGAGGCCCAGGTGAGCTTCTTCGATGATGCCCCCGAGCCGCCCGATCCGACGATCGCCGAAACGCTGGCGGCCGCACGAAACCTGCTGAAACAAGTGGCGGCCGATATGTCCGCCCCCGAACCGGAAGCCCTGCTGGCCTTAGAGGACCCGGCGCGCCTCTCCTTTGCCATCGCGGCCCTCGAGGGGTTTGCCCCGGAAGAGCGCCAGCGTTTTCTGGAAATGACCTCCGCCCAGGAGCGCCTGCACAAGAGTGTGCAGGCCCTCTCCCGCCTCCTGGAGCGCCTGCAGCTCAACCGCGAGATCAAACGCCTGATCGGCGGCAACGGCCATGGCCTGAGCGATATCCTGAAGTAGAATCCATCCCGCAACGTCCTCGCCGGGCCCCGGTCGGCTTACTCACAAGAGGAACGAGGCGTACTTCTGTACGCCGCAGTGACGAGGGCTGAAGTGTAACGCAGATATCGGGTTTTCTACGCATCGTCTCTTGATAGAACTGATCTCAAGAAATGGATTAGGGTTCCTGGCAAGGCGCGCGGCGGCGAGAAAGCGGAGCATACACGGAGTATGTGTGCAGGTTCGCAAGGCAGGGACCCTGCGGCCCTGCCAGGAGCCGGTTCGCAACGCTGCCAGGGGCACTTAGACTTTCTTGAGATCGGTTCTAAGTGGTGGAGGCCAGTTTGGCGCCAAAAAACACCATCACCGACCCCGTGATCCCGTCCAGCGTTCGGCGGACCCGGTTGTTCTGCATCCAGCGGCGGGCCTGGTCCACGGCCGAGGCCAGGAGGCACTGCCAGACCATGGCGATCAGGAAGTGCAGGCCGGCCAGGAAGAGCGACTGCCCGACGGCCGAACGAACCGGGTCGATAAACTGGGGCAGAAAAGCCATGTAGAAGACGATGGCCTTGGGGTTGAGTACGTTGGAGAGAAGGCCCTCGCGCAGCGATCGTCGGGGATCGAACCCATCGAGCCGGGACCGGTCGGCGTCGATTTCGGTCGATGCCCGGCCGCGCATTGCGCTGCGCAGGCTGACGATGCCCAGCCACACCAGATAGGCCGCCCCGGCCAGTTTGAGGGCCCGGAATGCCCAGGCCGACTGGAGCAGAATCACCGATATGCCCACGGCGGAGACCAGGGCGTGAACAAACAATCCGGAACAGATGCCCAGGCTGCTGAGCATGCCGTCGCGCCAGCCGCCGCGGGTGGTGTTGCGAATGATCAGCACCGTGTCCACCCCCGGTGTGACCGTCAACAGCGATATGGCGATCAGGTAGGTCCAAAGCGAATTTTCCATGCACCGTCCTTTCCGGCGTCAAGACCGCCCCAGGTGATATCAAGACCCCAGACCTGCGCCTTTATCAAAAACCTGGGGATCGGCGCAACCGATGGTCGCATGCCCGGCGCCGGGTCGTCATTGGCAACTTCGAAAAGGCGTTCGCTTCCGGGCGGCCGGGCGCTCAAGGGTCACCGCTTGCCGATCAAATAACGGTCGCCACGAAGCTCAGGGCAGTGTAAGATGGGTCTTCGGTTCGTAATGCCCGTCGCCGAAAGCGGGCTGTCACAAGACCCCTGAATGTCTCCCCAAGCGGGAGCGGAGCCGCTATTCGATGCATCGAAAGTTAGGAATCACCCTACTGCTTCTGGCCCTGGCCGTCATGACCCATCCCCCCTGCGGCAAGGCCGACGAGCCTCTACCCCTATCGCCCGGCCTGTCGTTTCGCATCATCGCCGGCGCCGGTTACGTGTCCAGCAACGATCAACTGCGCCCCAATGACGGCAATAAAACCGTGCGGGGCCTGGACGACAATGCCAATCGCTACGATGCCGTCATCCCCCTGGTGAGTTTTGATCTGCGCTACACGCTTGCCGAATCCGGCCGCCAGCTCTATCTGGGAGCCCCCATGGGCGACGAAGGACCACCCGGATTGACCCTGGGGGGGGTCTGGCCGCTTGAGGGCGGCGGGTCCATCGACGCGGGCGCTTTTGTAATGCCTTTCGGCCAAGTCTGGGAGGACCCCTATCTGGTGGACCAGAACCGGCAGGAAACCGATAAGGATGTCTACGGCGCCAAAATCGATTACACCCGTATCCGGGGGACGGGTTTTGAGGCCGGCTACCGTGTCGAAACCATCGATATCGACGAGGATGACATCGGTCAGCGCTTCAACGATCTGGAACGCGACGGCTGGGTGCATGCCTTCAAGCTGGGCTATGCCCACGCGCTCGGCGGCGGCTGGCAGATGGTGCCCGCCGCCGGATTCACCATCGGCGACATCGACGGCGACGCCAACAGCTACCAGGGGTATCGATTGAAACTCGGTCTGCGCCGCATCGACAACCGCAACCTGCTCAACCTGTCATTAGGTGTCGGCTACCGAGACTATGACGATGAGCATCCGATCTTCGACAAAGACCGCAACGACACGCTGTTCAACGTTTTGGGCCTCTACACCCGTTCCGACCTCTTCGGCCACCCACCGCTGTTCACCAGCCTGGTGGCCGGATACAATCATCGCAGTTCCAACATCGACTTCCTGGAGGCCGACACATTCATGAGCGGGCTGATGCTGGGGTATCGGTTTTAAGCCCCATCCACACTGATGGCCCGGAGGCTTTGTTCGGGGCTGTTGCCAGCGCCCCACAGGTCGCGAATCGTTGCCTTGTTTCGAGCATGCCCTTTCTCCCCGTTCCCGGCCGCGTGGGGGTGAATCGCCAAAATCGGTTTGAAACTAGGGGCGGGCGCATTAATTTATCCGTCAAGGACAACCATTCTGCCCCCCAAGAGCCCACCCGGTCTTCCGACAAGGATCCGGTAATAAGGAGAAATACCATGAACACAAAGCCCGAGCCCACCGTCACCTTTTCGCTGACTGTCAAGGAAGCCTCAAAGGCCCTGGCCTTTTATACGCAAGCCTTCGGGGCCGAAGAACTCTTTCGCATGGCGTCGCCGGAGGGTGGTGTCGCCCATGCGGAGTTCATGATCGGCAACACCCATATCTTTATCTCGGACGAATACGAGGAGTATCATGCGTTCGCCATGCCTGAGGGCGCCACGGCATCGTGTCTGTTCACGATCATCGTCGACGACTGCGACGCCGCCCACGCACGCGCCGTTCAGGCCGGTGCGACCACCCTTTTTGCGCCGGCCGATCAGTTCTGGGGCACCCGCTCGACCGTCCTGCGCGACCCTTTCGGCTACCGCTGGTGCCTGAACCAGAAAATCGAAGATCTCACTCCCGAGGAAATCGAGAGGCGCGCGCGGGAACTCTACGCTTCCTGAGCGGACGCCGCCGCCGGCCAGGGTCCCCGTCTGCGGCATCACGGGTGGCGCGATGAGGGGGGTCGAAGATGTCCCCCGAATGGCCGTTTGACTATGGGATGACGAAAAGGTAACCAGATGATGCCGGCGCCTGCCAGGCGCCGGCCCCGCACGGCCCCATTCCCATCAACCGCTCGCTGCCGACGCGAAAGGGGGTTGAAGATGCTGGCCCGCGATTTCATGGACACGCAATTTCATACCCTGCATCCACAGCAGAATATCGCCGAGGTGTTCACCGCGTTCCAGAAGGCCTCCGCCATCGAGAAGAAAAAAGTCTTCGGCATGATGGTGACCGACGACGAAGCGCGGCTTGTCGGCATGCTCTCGATGTACGACGTGCTGAACTATGTGCAGCCCAAGCACGTGGCCATTTTCGGTGAAATGGACGATGTGGACCCCACCCAGGCCTATCGGAACCGGTTGAGCACCATCCAGTCCATCCGCGTGGACGACATCATGACCACGGATGTGGTCACCGTTCGCCCGGACACGCACCTCATGGTCATTGCCGAAATCATGATCAAGAAGCACATCCGGCGGCTTCCGGTGATCGATGATCAGACCGTGGTAGGCATTGTCTACGTCTCGAACGTCTTCAACCGGATCATGACCATGTTTTCCGCGGAAAAGGAGTGATCGCCCGGCTAGCCGCAAAGCCTTGTGGAGGAACAATCCAAATGTCTGCAATTGAGACGGTCAGCATATTCAGCGGGATTCCCGTGGGCCAGGCCATGCGGCGGCAGGTGGTCAGCCTGGCGGCCACAGCGGACATCGCTCAGGGAATCCGGATGATGATCCGCTACAAGGCCAATGCCGTGCTGCTGACGGATAACGACATCCCTCACGGCGTGGTGTCCAAAACCGACCTCCTGGGCGCCTATTACGCCGAAATCCCGACAGAGACGGCGCTGGGCGACGTGATGGGGAGCCAGCCCATCGCCTGTTTTCCGGACGATCTGGTGGAAGACGCCCTGGAGATCATGGCGGCCGCCGGCGTTCACCGGCTCTACGTCACGGGCGCCAACCGCGATGAGGTCATCGGCAAGGTTGCCTATGCCGACATCGTGGGACTGCTCTACCGCTACTGCCGCGCCTGCGAGCGCGGCACCGCCCATAAGCGCCTGAAACACTCCGGAGGCGATCCCTCGGCCCGTCTTCGGGTGAAGGACGTCATGACAACGGAGGTGTGGTCCTGCGGGGACGGCGATTCCCTGATTACGGTGATCGAATCGCTCACATCCCGCCAGATGGGCGCCGTTCTTATCAAGAACCCGGCCGCGTCCTACGTGGGCGTCATATCCAAGACCGATCTCATCATCGCCTACCACCGCGGCGTCGCTCCGAAGTCCGCTGCGGGCGAGATCATGAGCAGCCCGGTCCATGCCGTTCCGGCCGAAGCGCTGCTGTCCACGGCCCTCCAGCAGATGCTGATCCGGGACGTGCAACGCCTGTTCGTTCATGACGGCGCGTCTGAGCCGGGTCATATCACAGGCGTGCTGGCACTTTCCGACGCGGCCCGCTTTCGCTCCGGCTCCTGCCGCGCCTGCACCGCCGGCCGGCTGCTGGTCCGCTAAAGTCTTCATTCACTGGCTGGAAATACGATCGTCACTGATAGCCGCGGAGGGTAAATTCCATATACGAATCTGAACCGCATCTTGATTCTCGCGTCTTTGCGACCTATAGCAACAATTTGAGATTCGACCCTTTTGCACTCCACCGGTCTCGATAGCGTTTGTCGATCATGCACCCGAGCCCATAGGGAGGGATGATTTCAGACAGCCAGGGGCCGATGTGAAAGGACCGGTATGGACAAATCAGAGGCTGTAACTTACGCGCCCAGGCTTATCATCAAGGAGGAGGCCGGACTGGTCGCCGGGTTGATTACTCTGGTAATCGCCATGACCGTGGGCAGCGGTTGGTTTTCTTCGATGTCGGGCTGGTTGACGCCCGCGCTCCTGTTTGGCTGGCTCTTTCCGGTGATGCTGTGGCTTTCCTTCAACGTGGTTCATCATGCGGACGGCCTGGCGATCAAGCTGGGGGAGCCCTACGGCACGCTCATCCTGACGCTTTCCGTGATCAGCATCGAGGTCATCATGATAACCGCGGTCATGCTGACCAGCGCCAATAAGCCCGCACTGGGGCGCGACATGATGTTCGCCGTCCTGATGATCGTACTCAACGGACTCGTCGGCGTCTCGTTGCTATGCGGTGGCTTTCGGCACCTTGAGCAGTCGCACAACCTCCAGGGGGCCAATACCTTTATGGTCGTTTTGATACCGCTCGCCATTTTGAGTCTCATTCTCCCGAATGTTACCGAATCCAGCGAGTTGGGGACCTATTCAAGGCTGCAGATGATTTTTGCCGCATTCGCCTCCGGTGGCATGTATGTCGCTTTTCTGGTTATTCAAACCATGCGTCATCAGGGATTTTTCGTCATCCCCGGAGGTTCGCCGTCAGACGATCATGGCCATGGCAAGATCATCGTGCGTTCCGTCGGCTACCATGCCCTGCTGCTGGTCGCCAACATGCTGCCAATCGTACTCCTCTCCAAACGCATGGCCGCAATAATCGACTACAAGGTGGGAGTTTTCGACGCCCCGGCGGCACTCGGCGGGATCATCATTGCCATCCTGGTATTGGCCCCTGAGGGCATGGCGGCCATTCAGGCGGCGTTGAATAACCGGTTGCAGCGCTCGATCAATATCTGCCTGGGGTCCGGTCTGGCGACGATTGGGATGACGGTGCCCGCCGTCCTGATGATCGGCCTGGTGACCAAGCAGAAAATCGTTCTGGGCCTCAACCCGGTTGATTCTTCTCTTCTTCTGGCAACGATTCTGGTATCGCTGCTGACATTTTCCAGCAGCAAAACCAATATCATCCATGGCATCGTGCATATCATCCTCTTCATTTCCTATATCGTCATGGTATTCGATTAAGGATCGTTTGGTGAGGAACAAAACATGAATCAATATGACATTTCATCTAAACATTTGAGACGAGCGATTTCATTCGCGTATACACAGGAATATTTCAGGGTGGCGCAAAGCAGGAAAGGGGGTGCCAATGGATCGTTCTGAGAAAAATGAAAATAATTCATGGATAACGCGGAAAACCTTTTTAACCATTTTCGGAACCTTGTTTGCGCTACTATTCATTGTATTGTTGGTTGTGATCAACGTTGCAACCCAGGTGGAAGATATTGATGAGAAGCTAAAATACATGCCGCCGCAAGACAATCCGGATACAATTACTCCCAAAGCGGTAGCCGCCGGCCAGTCGGTTTACGTGCCGGTCTATTCACACATTTACGCGAAAGGCGGCAAACCGGTTCTGTTGGCCGCCACGCTCAGTATCCGCAACACCGACCCCGACAAGGAAATCTCCATAGCGTCTGTTCGCTATTACGATACGAATGGAAAACTGGTTAAAGATCATCTTGAGCATTCCGTCATGCTCAAACCCCTGGCGACCGCCGAGTTTCTTGTGGCCCAGAAGGAAATCGAGGGTGGATCCGGTGCCAACTTTATTGTGGAGTGGGTTTCTGCAGAGAAGGTGAACCAGCCGGTCATCGAAGCGGTGATGATCGGCAGCGAAGACCGGGCGAGGATATCGTTTGTAAGGCCCGGTATCGCCATTGTGAAGGAATAAGGTGCTAATGGCGTTTACAGAATTTTACTGCTAATTCAACACCATTCAGTTTGTTCGCCATGATGATTCCGTGACCCGTCAGACTTCTTCGCGTCTAAGCAGGGCGCCCCATACTTCCCCCCAGACAAGCGTCGACGTCATATCCAAGACCGATCTCGGTATAAACTAGCACCATGACGTCGCCATGGCCGCCGAAGGCGCCGCAGCGGTCATCGAAGCGGCCGAATGTCGCCTTCGTCGACTGTCGCCTGGATCGGCTTGTCTATCTTCGCTACCCGAGCCATTCCGCGGCACGCCATTGCCCCTCACCACTGGTTTTCGTTTTCGACCGGACTTTTTAGCGCCGCAATGGCTCTGGTCGGAATAATCACCCCCAAGATAAGCGGCGTGGCGCCCGGTCTCTATTTCACTTCGGTGTTTTGATACGCCTGGCTCAAGGTTTCGATGGGGTGCTGGACCGGATAGGCGCTCATCTGGTTGAACTGCAGCCGGCAGCTCAGGCAGTCGGTGACCAGCTGGTCCGGGTCGATCTGTCTGATCTTGGCCATCAGGCGGCTGCCCATCTGGATCGAGGCCTTGTGAAAATCGCGTTTGAACCCCATGATGCCGGCAATCCCGCAGCAGTAGGCCGTGCTTTGAATGGCCTCCATGGCCAGATCGGGAACCAGGCCCAGAAGCTCCAGGTAAGGTTGGCCGATTTCCTGCTCGCGCAGATGGCAGGGGGGGTAATAAGCCTTACGCCCCGGGTGCGGACCCAGCCGGGTGTCCAGTTCGCCCCGGTGGTGGAGTCCCAGCAGGTATTCACCCAGGTCATGGGTGTTCTCGGCCACCTTGATGCGTTTGAGCGGATCGATTCCCGCAAAATAACCGTCGTCCTTTAAAATCTTGCCATAGATCGACTTGTCCAGAACGCGCAATTCAATTTTGCGGGTCCCGCCGCCTGCCGCCTTGGCCATCTCTACGGTCTTGCGGCTCATGTGGTGGCCCCCGAAAGTGGCCTGGTACGGGGCGGGCATGCCGCACTGGCCGGGTTGGGCCGCTGGGGCGGGCGCCTTGTTGGGAATGATCATGTTGCGCTCGTCGCCGCCGGCGAAATCCTGGTAGGCCTGGGAATAGTAGGCGAACTCGGCCAGCGCGTTTTTAAGCATATAGCCGCAGGTGGGGCAGGAGCAGACCACAGCATAACCGTCGTCCACGAGGTCGGCCAGAAGCAAAACCGTGCGTTCGGCAAAGCGCAAGGTCAGCTCGCGATCGCCTTCGAGCATGCTGGGCATGCCGCAGCAGTGCTGTTCGGGAACGTACACCGCGATCCGGTTGCGCTCCAGGACGTCGACGGCGGCCTGGCCCACATCGGGAAAAAGGTATTGGGCCGTACAGCCGGCAAAATAGGCCACCTTGCGCCGCGGGTTGGTACGGGGTTTTTGGCTCAGCTTCCGCTTGTGGGCCCAGGCGGGAAAACTTTCCGGGGGGAAGACGGGCAGCTTGCGTTTGGCGTTGATCCCGGCCGCTTTTTTGATGAGAGGGCCGGTGATCTGACCCTGCAACAGGAAATTGGCAAGCCGCGGCGCAGCCCCGCACAGTTTGCCGACCCGCTCCACGTCCTCCAGGGTGCGGATGCAGGGCGCCAGTCCGTCCCGGTCGATGAACAGGGTCTTGGCGGTGATGATGTCCTCCCGGATGTCCGGGCAGGGGCAAAGGGCGCAGTAGTTGCAAAGATCGGCCAGGTGGCGCAGCTCCGCGGGCGTGATCCGCTCACCGGTTTCCTTTTCCCGGTCCCATAGTCTGTAGATTTCAGGGAAAAAGAGACAGTTGGTGTCCATGGTATACCGGCAGCAGTCGCAGTCGGTGCAGGCGTCGATTACCCGGCGCATCAAGTGTTCGGCATCGTGCATTGGGTGAGTCCCTCTCTGGCGATGCTCTATACCGGTGCGGGGGGAAACCGTCAACCGCTGGCGGGGCAGGATATGAAGGGTGTTCGGGCGTGAATGAACCTGCAGGCAGTGATGCACGAAAGATCAGAGCAAATTTTTAACAATAATTGCGCCCTTTCTGACACATTTTGTCAATATGATCATCCCACACCGAACTCGAACCACATAACCTGTTAAAATTACATGTAAATTATCTTGATCTCCCGGGCACGAATATTGCTCCAAAATGCGATGGCCGATTTTAGCGGTTATGCATTCGAATTCTGAAATTTCCGTTTTTTCTCTAATGTGGAGGAGCTAATCATGCCAAAAGTTCATCGCCTGGCATTAACCAACAACAATCTGCGGATCAGTTTCTTATCCCTGATGCTTTTAATGGCTTTGACTTATTTGATCGGCTGTTCAAGTTCACCGCCGCTCAAAAAAGAAAAAGTCATGGTGCCCCCGGTCGTCAATCTCAAGGAATTTGGGGTCATCGGTGTCATCGCGTTTGCTTCCAATGCCGAAGGCAACGTACAGCCCTATGTCACCCAGCAGTTTATGCAGTCGGTCCAATCAGCCCAGCCCGGGGTGCGCTTGTTGGAAATGGGCAGCGAAGATCAGATTTTAAAATCCGTTGGACATACCCAACTCAATTTTGAAGCCATTCGATCGATCGGGACAACGTACAAGGTGGATGCACTGTTCTACGGAAATCTTGTGGTTTCGGACATCAAACCCGATTTCAATTTTTCTTCCGGATTTTCCACCATGCGTGCCCAGGCTTATGTCGAGGGCCATCTGAACAATAAGCTTTTTGAAACGGCCAGTGGTGCAACCATATGGACCCATCTGGCAACCGGCCGACAACCCGTCGCCAATGTGAGGTTGATCAAAAATGGGCCGATCAACGTCGGTGTCACCGACCCGGAAGAAAAATACGGACAACTGGTCGATGAAATGGTGAGACACAATACCAGGGATTTTCGGCCATCACATTATTACCGCACGGCAAGCAGGTAGGACGCTAGCGGAAAAGTATAAAACGCGGTAAACATCAGTAAATTTGATGCGGTTTCAAGCATGTGCGACAGGGCATCAAGGCACTGATTCCCTGTTTCTATTTACCTGGATCGATAAGCTAAGGGCGCCCCCAATTTGTTCCTATTGTGTATTTATGGCCTATCTCAAAAAAATCTAAGTGCCCCTGGCGGTGTTGTGAACCGGCTCAAAATGCAGATATACTTCATGTATGCTGCGCTTTCTCGCCAATTCACGCCTTGCCTGGAACCCCAATCTTTATTTTGAGATAGCCTCTAATTATTCTTTGTGATTTTATAATGGTTGACTCTTAAGTTTCAACAGATAGAGAACAATATTCATTATGTAATGCACGATTACGGATAAAGCGAAAATCGCAATAATATCCTGAGTTGATGGAAAATAGAAGATTAGGAGCATTGCAAGGCACCCTAAAACTGAATCGGCCTGATCAAAAAAAGAGAATAAAATTCCTATAAATCCTTTTCCTGTTTTTCCCGGTTGGATATTAATTCTTCTTTTTATATATGAGTTTGGCAGTTCAAATAAAACATAACCAAATCCCCATAATGCACCTGCAATCATACCCTGGATAAAAGAAAACTGTTTATACGGGATTAAAGAAAGGTTAGCGCAAAATTTCGAGCCCTTAGCCAGGACCATAAAAAAGACAAACCAGAATGACGTAAAAACAATCATTCCGAAAAACCCTTTCCACGTCTTGTGATCTCCAAATATTCTTTTGCCATCTGAAAGAAGAATCCCGTTGTCAATGGGTATTTTAAATGTATTCAGAATAGGCACCTTGATAAATATCATATTTGTGATTCCGGCCAAAATAACTGGGAGAATGAGATAAAATATTTTTGAAATCGGGCTCATTTAGTTCAGCCTGAATAAAAGCTGTCTATTATATAAGCACAGCAAGGCAATAGAAAAAAGGCAAATCCAAAAACATAAAATGGTTTAGCATTCCGTTGAGATGGAAACCGTATTAATTTGTAATATAAATATAGCATTTGAAAAGTGGTTGGAATTAAAATACAAATGAATAAAACAGGCCTCTTGCTGAGGTTCCAGAACAACACGGCAAATATAAGAGAACAGACAAAAATCACCAAGGAAAGGATTGCCGTGTTCCGGGAGCCGATGAAATTTGAATAGCGTTTAATATTAACTGTTTTTTTTGCTGAGTCATACGCGTTATGCGAAAATTCATGTGCTATTGCACTTGTCCATAAAAATAAACCCAAGTATAGAATTTTATTAACACCTAGCTCCAGCGTATTCGTTGCAAAATAGGGCAGGAATAAAAAGATGAAATTGGATAAAAAGGGGGATACAAAAATAGGAATATGGTTTTTTAAACAAAAAAATAATCCATAGTACAGCAAAAGGATGAGTATGAAGCTTATTTGATAATTCAAGAAGGCTATAAAAAAAATAATAATCAGTAAAAAGGTTAACGACCACCAAAGTTCTTGAATATTAATTTTGCCAGACACCAATCCTCTCTTAGAATGAGTGATACGGTCCTCACTTATTGAAGTCAGATCATCAGCCATCCTTAATGCAAGAAAAATTAGAAAGGCCGATATTAAACCAGAAAAATAATTAATATGGTTCTTGGTTACTGTTGCAAAAGGCGTGCTGAATAATATTACAGCTAGCAATACACTCACCTTTGGATGAAAACGCTCTTCAATAAATAACAAGACGGCTAATTTCATTATTAATTTTCTATAATTTCGATTATCCCGGTCATGCCGTCTATTTTTATTGAATTTCCATCTTTAATCCTCCGTGTTGCATTCTCAACCCCCACGACAGCAGGGATAGAGAATTCGCGGGAAACTATGGCACCATGGGATAGCAGCCCTCCTCTTTCGAGAACCATACCTCCGGCAATGATAAACAGCGGGGTCCATCCAGGGTCAGTTGATCTGGTCACCAGGATTTCTCCTGGTTCTAAGCGGTTATCTGTTACCGGGTCCAGAATGATTCTTGCTATCCCTGTAACAATGCCACCAGAGACCCCATTGCCTTTCAACGTTTTCCCATTATTTTCGAGATAATGGGTCTTGTGGCTTTTATAAAAAATGCCAGGTTCAGAAAGGAAGAGTTCCGGTGGTGAATTATCAAAGCATTTTTTTAATGCATTACTTCTTTGTTGTATCAACTCGGGAATCGTTTCTGGAAATTGAAATTTTCCATTGGCAATTTGTTCGATCTCATGCAATTGTAAATTGAAAACATCCTCGGTATCTTTCAGGTGCCCTATTTTTTTTAGCTGTTTTCCAATTTCAAGAATAATTAACCGGATTTCACCAAATATCAAACTTCGAATCAGTCTTCCTTGTTCTCGCAACCCAATTGCATGACGCGATTTTTTGAGGACAATACTGAAAATCATCCGCTTTAAAAAGGGCAGTCTTGATTCAATATTCTTTTTGATTGCATTTTGATTTTGAAATTCACGACGTGTATTGGCTTTAATTCTCAACTCGGAAGCCGATTGATATTTTTCAACAAGATTCCAGAAAAGATCATGTCTCTCTTCGAAAGTGGGAGATACAATCATACACTCGTTGTAACAACGGGCACCAAAATAAAACATGAATTTATTCAGTAATAATTTAGTTTCATCCTTTAAGCCCTGTTCGAGCAGTTCATAATTTTTGGAGACCAGAAACTGTTGAAGCGTATCATCTGATCTCACATGATTGGCAATTGTTGAGATGATTTTTGCAGGCTCAGTGCTTTTAACATTTATATCTTGAAATAATTGGACAATTGCTTTGTCTGCTGAGTCTTTATATTCTGGGAACCATTTTTTTATAAGTCGAGTCAATATTCCGGGAAAAATAAGAACGGCGATGTCAGCGATTCCCTGGCTGTAATAGTATTTATCAATAAATTCAGTAAAAATTTTGTCTATTCCGTTAATCAGACCAGACAAGCTTTGCTCATGATACGGTCTTTTCCGCCATTTTTTCCTATGCCGGTGAAACTGATTTTCAAATGTGTCCAGATGCTTGTTGGAGGTAAAGTGGATATATATAAGTTTTAACCAGAATTGAATGTGCTTTAAAGGACGTTGCCATTCTTTCTTAAATACTTCTTCATCGGTTTTGGGGAAAAATGAAAGTGGAACTTTTTGGCCAATGTAGTTATCAAGAAATGGTTTTAAATACTTTCCTATCGGGAAAAAATACAGAATTTCATACCAGTTGGAAAGATTGTAATAAATCCGCCCTCCCTGAATACCGGTTAAGTTGTGTATAATCTTTTTAAATTTCGATATTTTCGTTATTTTCCACCCAAACAGTTTTAAGATACTGGTCATATAGGCCGTATAAAATTTATCTACGATTGACCAAGTAAAGGGGGGTAATGGTTGTGGAAAATTCTCCGCCATATTAACATTTGTCCAGATGATTGAGTTGGGTTTGATTAATGCGGTAACTGGTCTTGCCTGCAGAAGGTGTAGATTTTGGTCTGCACACCATTCCATATCCACAGGGAAATCAAACTCTTTTTCCGCTTTTTGGGCATAACCAACAAGCGAATTTAGAAATGGCTTAAGTTTGGTGCTTGCTGTATCATCTATTTGGAGAGAATTTCGGTGGACATAAAGTGTTTCTGGCGTAACCTGACCTGAAACAAGCTTATCGCCAAGTCCTTTTACCCATTCAATTACGAAATAATCCGTAGTTCTTGAGCGTGGGTCAAGGGTGAATAATACGCCAGAGTATTCAGGAATTATTTGCTGCTGGATGATGACACCGATATTGTAATTTATTTTTAATTGTCTGCTTTTGGTATATGCTTTCACGGCATCGTTAAATGCCCCTGACCAGCAGGCTTTTATATTGTAAAAAATCTCATCTTTTGTTGAGTTTAAAAAGGTTTGGTACTGACCGGCCATTGAGAATTCGTGTCCATCTTCGGTAACTGAGGATGATCTTACGGCAAACAGATCCGCCTTTGATCGGTTTAGGTGATCTTCGATCGCTTTGTGTAGTTCTTCCGGAAAAGCGCCCTCCAGAATAAGGTTTGGTAATTCATTGATTGAATGAGGGTTTTTCAGCGATATCCCGTTAAACATACAAAAATGTTCAAAAGCGTTTATGTTGAGAACAAAGGCGTCGGGGACAGGGAATCCCATTGAAACCATTTGTGACAGTCTGGCCGCTTTTGCACCGACCATCGCCTGTTCAAGGCAGAGAGGCGAATCCAATTCAAATACAAATCGCATTTGAGCTTTCATAGAGTACTTTATTGATCGCTTCTAAGATTCAGTATGCATCGGGTTAAGTTGGCGTATACCCTGTTCAGGAATTTAAACCCTAATATATTATGTGCCAGCAAATATAGATTATATCGGGTAGTCGCGAGGTACAAAGCATTCATGTATAGAATATGAATAAAATCTTGTTTTGGTATTATTTCCTTTACATGGTTATTCAGGTTTTTCCGGTAATATTCAATATGCCCATAAAATTTTTGCATATCATAGTTTTCAGGTAGAACATAAATAAGGAATTCAACAAGGTCAACTTGGGGATTCTGATTGGATACAAGTTCCCAGTCATAAAGGACCAGACGTTTATTGGTATCTTGGTTTCGAAGGCATAAATTACGAGGATTAAAGTCATTATGAACCAGTGTCATTGGGAACTGTTTCATGATAGAAATATTTTCACCTATGGAATCAATAAAGCGCAGATAGATGCC
>JASJCV010000062.1 GCA_030065275.1 Desulfobacterales bacterium
GGTGGCGGCTGCCAGCATGTGGGCCCGGGCGGTGACATCCGCCCCCCGCTGGCAGGCCGCCGGCATGGGGGCCGCCGCCTTTCAGAAAGGCCTGGGCGCCATGCACGCCCTGAGTCATCCCTGTGGCGCCCTGCTCGACACCCACCACGGGTTGACCAATGCCGTGGTCATGCCCTATGTGCTGGCTTTCAACCGTTCGGCCATTGAGGAGAAGATGACAGTGCTGGCGCGGTATCTCGACCTGCCCGCACCGTCCTTCGAGGCCGTTCTCGACTGGGTCCTGGCCCTGCGGGCGGAGATCGGCATTCCGGCCGACTTGGCCGCTCTGGGCGTTGCCGAGGATCATATCGAAAAGCTGGCGGCGATGGCCGTGGTCGATCCTTCGGTGGGCGGCAACCCCGTGCCGCTCACCAGGGACAGCCTGGCCGCGCTGTTCCGGGATGCGGTCCGGGGCCGCATCGGATGACCGCGGGCTTGGCGGCAGGACATTAGACCGGGTGCCTAACCCGTCTGGCGGGGATCGGGCGGATGACAAAGTTTCAGACGATCGGGAGATCAGCTATGCATGGATTCACAGGCCGCATTCTCAAGGTCGATCTCGGCAGGCGCCAGGTCGAGGTGATCGCCAGGGACCGCGCTTTCTACCGCCAGTATCTGGGCGGCGCCTTTCTGGCGGCCAGGCTATTCAAGGAGGCGCTGGCCGGTGAAACGCCACCGGCGCCGCTGGCCCCCGGCAATCCCATCGTATTTGCCACCGGACCGCTGGCCGGCGCGCGGGTTTGTGGATCGACGCGGGTCAACGTGGTGTCGCGCTCGCCGGAGACGCCGGGGATCTATACCTCCCAGGGCGGGGGCGAGTTTGGCCCGGACCTCAAACGGGCCGGCTACGATGCCCTGGTGATCACCGGTAGCTCCGCCGCCCCCGTGGTACTGAACATCCGCAATGACCAGGTGCGGTTTGATGATGCCGCCCACCTTTGGGGGCGGGACCGAAGGGACGTTTTCGAGGCGTTGACCACCGCGAAGGGCGCACGCGGATCCATCGCCAGCATCGGACCGGCGGGCGAAAACCGGGTGGCGCACGCCAATATCATGTTTGAGCCGGACCACTATGCCGGTCGCGGCGGATTGGGGGCCGTGATGGGCGCCAAGGGGTTGAAGGCCATTTGCGTCGGCGGGGATCGCGCCGTGGTCTTCAAGGACGAGGCCGCCGTGCAGGCCGTCAATAAAAGCGGCGCCAGGACCTTTCTTAAAAGCTTCCAAAAAAACCCGCACAGTTTCCTGGGGGTTTTACGCACTTACGGGACCTATGGCCTCTTGATGCTGAATCAGGACATCGGCAACCTGCCGGTAACGAATTTCAATCAGGCCCGGGTGGACGATGTGAATTTCGAGGCGGCCATCGAACACGCCCGCATCGGGGCCGATACCGTGGGGCGGCGCACCCCCTGCAAAGGGTGCTACCTGGGTTGCAAGAAAATGGCGAAAGGCGAAGACCGCGCCCCCCTGCCCGAATACGAGAGCATGGCCCTGCTGGGTCCCAACCTGGGACTACGGCATCTGGCCCCGGGGATGGCGGCTACCGACCTGTGCAACCGCCTGGGGATGGACACCATTTCCACCGGGGCGCTCATCGCCTATTTGATGGACGGTTTCGAGAACGGAGACCTGGACGCGGACGTGCTGGGCTACGAGATCCGGTTCGGCCAGGCCGAAAAGGTGGTCGAACTCATCCGCATGATGGCCCATCGCAAGGGCCGGGCCGGCCGCCTGCTGGCCGACGGCATCGCCGCCTGCCGCCAGGCCCTGGGACCGGCGGCCGACCGGCATCTGCGCTTCGCCAACGGCATGGGGCTGCCGGCGCATATGCCGCGCGTGAAGCCCGGCATTGGTTTCGGCTACCTGCATGGCCCCAATCCCGGCGATCACATGAAAGCCGAGCACGATTGGATCGCGGCCAGCCCCGACGACCTGGCGATGTTCGGCCTCGATGCGACATCGGCGCCCGCGGACCTGGACCGGGCCAAGGTGGCGGCCTACCGCGCCACCCAGATCTACTGCGCCGCCATGGACACCCTGAGCCTGTGTCTGTTCATCTTCGGGCCCGGCAACATCCTGGCCTTTGACGAAATCACGGCGCTGGTCAACGCCGCCACCGGCTTTGATTACCGCTTCGCGGATCTCATGCAGATCGGTGAGGCCTCCGTTCAGCTCCAACGCCGGCTGTTTGCCGAATGCGGGGGGCGGGACACGGATTGGCTTCCCTGCCTGGAAACCCCCGTTCCGGAGGGGCCCAGCAGGGGCCGCCGCATCGCCCCGGCCGACTTTGCCGCCGCGCGGGCGCACTATTATGCGCTGTGGGGCTGGAATGACAGGGCTGCGGGTTAGCCGGCGAAATACTCTGCCTGACACTGGGCATGACGATCAAACCCGCTTTTCGTGCCTCGGTCAGCATCGGCATCACGGTATGGTTCAACCCGACCGATGCTGCCGTGCCAGGACGGCATCGGCTGTGCCGGGGTGAGCATGACTTCGCGAAAACCTATGGTTTCACCCGGCAGGACGTCTTCTGCCTTGGCCGCGAACCGCTGAATCAGGCCGGGACCCGGGACCCGGCCTTACTCAGGATCACACCGCGTCGCGCAGGGTGCTTTGGGCGGTGGCCAAGGACTGCCGGCGGACAACGACGATCAGGAGCAAGCCCGAAAAAATCATGACCAGGGAAGGGGGGAGGGGGACCGCCTCAACCTGCACACCGAAGAGCCCGGTGTCGAAATCACCGGCAGCGACGCCAAAGATGTTGGCATAGTAGGTGGTCTCGGGCATGCCGCTGAAATGGAATGTGCCGTGATCTTCAATGGTCCCCAAGGTTTGGGAGGCTGTCGATATCGAGAGCCCCAGGAATTCGAATGCCAGCGGCCCGAAACTGAGGTCGCTCAATGTTGCCTCGAATTTGCCAGGGGTCGGCCCGGTGTCGAAACTGTAGGTCAGCCCTTCAATACCGTTGATATAGTCGATGGTTTCGAAAACCGGCGCCGCCATTGCGGCGGTTGTGGTGAACAGCATGCAGGCGAAAACCACCACGAACCGTACGGCGGTACGTCTGGTGCACGTCTTCATCGGAAATCTCCTTTGTTTGCCTGATTGAACTGATTGCGTGTTCCTGCGGACCGGCCGGACCGGCACGTGTTTTAGTGCCGGTTTGAGCGGACAGACACGGCGCCTTTAGCTTTCGTTTGCCAACGTTTCCAAAAGGGCCGTCTTCCAGGCGCCGTCCCCGTTGTCGATACTGAAATTCTGCTGGGTGACGCCCACGTTTTGCTTCTTATACAAATCCAATGCCAATAGAAGGATATCTTCTGAAATAGAATAAAAAACGGTCCAATGGCGGCGATGGGCGGGGCAAAAAGGCGAAAAGTGAATGCCTTGACCTGCACCCCGGCGGTATCTGGTTGGGGGCCTTTGAATGACCAGCGGCATTTCGCACGCGGATTTTGGAGGATATTTCCTGCACCGATCGTATCCTCAGGTGAACATGCATTTCATTTCAATGGAATTACAACGTGTTAGAACGAAGGAAATTGCGGTGGCGAGTGTATGCTGAGAAAAAAAAGGGCGGTCCGTCCCGAAAGGCGGACCCAGGCTGCCGATCTTTTCCGATTGATAAAACCGGCATAGAGGCAATAAGATGGCTTCCGCCAATCGTGCCGGCGGGCGTTACGGCTTGAGAGCGGATCTTGTGAGGTTTGGCCGATCGCCGCCGGGATTTTATCGGGCTGAAAGGGGTGCCCCCGTGCCAAACGCCCGGGCGCTTCAAGGCCATCGCGGCGGCCCGAGCGGGGCGGACCCTCCCGCCCAGGCACAGAATGAGAAGGACAAACGCTTGTGACGATTTCGCCAACGCAGCGCCGGGCCGTCATCGCGGCGGCCCTTCTGGCGCTTTTTCTGGGCGCCATGGACGCTCTGATCATGTCGGCCGCCATGCCGACGATCGTTTCCGAACTGGGTGGGCTGTCCCTCTACAGCTGGGTCTACTCGGCCTACTTTCTGGCCCGGGCCGTTTCCCTGCCGATTTTCGGCAAACTCGCCGACCTGTTCCCCAACCGCAGCCTGTTCATTGCGGCCATCGCCCTTTTCACCGCCGCTTCGTTTGCTGCCGGCTGTGCCGCCAACATGGCTTTTCTGATCGCCACCCGGGTGTTCCAAGGTATCGGCGCCGGTGGGATATTCGCGCTGGTTTATGTCGTGCTGGCGGATGTGTCGCCCCCGGAGGGCCGGGGCCGCACGCTTTCCCTGGCCAGCTCGGTCTGGGGCCTTGCCAGTGTCCTGGGACCTTCTCTGGGAGGATTTATCGTCACCTATTTCTCCTGGCGCTGGATTTTTTTCATCAACTTGCCGCTCGGTCTGGCCGCCTCCGGGGTCATCGGGTTTTGCCTTGTCGAGTTGCGCTCCCGCAGAGACGACGTCTCGCTTGACTGGGCCGGCGTGGCCACCCTTACCACGGCCATCCTGACCTTTCTCTTCGCCTTCTTGCTCGGCGGGCGCGGTTTTGCCTGGCTCTCGGCGCCGATCATGGGCTTGTTGCTCCTGTCTGCGGCCAGCACAGGCACCTTCATCGTGATCGAGCAGCGGGCGCAGGACCCGATCCTGTCCATCGCCTTCTTTCGCCGTCGCGGTTTCAGCACTGGCAATGCGGCCGTGTTCCTGAGCAGTTTTGCCATCTTTTCCATGTTCGCCTTTGCGCCCCTTTTCATCCAGGGCGTTCAGGGGCGCACGCCCATGGAGGTCGGCCTGGCCATGCTGGCGCTCAGCCTGGGATGGTCGCTTGGTTCCATCGCCCTGGGGCAGTTCATCGACCGTGTCGGGCGCAAGGCCACCGCAATTGCCGGTGCGGTTGTGCTTCTGGCGGGGAGTGTCATGACCCTGACCCTGGGGCCGGCGACCGCACCCGTCTTTCTGTTTATCGTCTTTGTCCTGATTGGGATCGGTATGGGGTGGGTGTCGCTCTCCACCCTTATGGTGGTTCAGTCCTGCGTTGCGCCGCAGGACCTGGGGGTGGCCACGTCTTCCAACCAGTTTGCCCGCACCCTGGGCGGAGCCGTGGGGGTGGGTGTCGGCGGCAGTTTTTTTACCCCGCGTTTGGCCCGGTTGACGGACGCGCTGCAGACTTCCGGTGAACAGTGGCGATGGCCGTCCAGCCTCGCCGAGGGCGAAAGCACAACGATCGAAAGCCTGTTGCGGCCGGAAGTACAGGCCGCCTTGCCCGATACCCTGCGCCGCCTGGTGCAGTCGGCCGTCCAGGAAGGGGTTAACGACATATTTGTGACGGTGACCGTGGCCGCGGGGCTTTGCCTGCTAACCTGCCTGCTCCTGCCGACAGAGAAGCAGAAGGTATAGGGCCCATTCATCGATGGCGGCGTGCGCTTCTACATAAGCACTCGATCCAATGTAACCTTGCAACGTGGCCGCGGCGCGCCTGGCGATTTGAGACTGATGGCGGCCCTGCCTGGAGCCGAATCCGGCTTGGGGCAGGCCGGCGATTGAAACGCCGGGCTTTACATTTTCTGCCTGCCATTCGATCTGGGCGCCATCGGGATCGGATCGAGAGACGGCCAATCTCGAAACCCAGGCGGCCTTGCCCGTCGCGTCGCGCCGGATGCTGCCGGTAACGGTAACGAGCGATGTCAACGGTGTATTCCGGGCGGTGGGGTGATTGGTGGGATATGCCGGCGTATGCCAGCCATCTCCTAATGGAATACCCTCTTGGTAAGCCTCAGTCCAAGGCCGGGGGGCGCCGACCGATGCCGTTATCCTGCGTAATCCAATATTGACAGCCTTTGACCCCATATTCTAAAAATTTTTTTTAGCTATTGGCTGTTTACGCCATTTAGGGGTATCTATAATCACACGCAGGTTTGACATCTGGACAAAACGATTCGTTTTGATGGTTTAAGCTTTCAGCGCGCACGTTGCCGAGGACCGTCAATGAGCACGCCAAAGCAACCGAAGTTGGATTGCAACAACCCAGGGCACCGGTTCTTATGAGCTATCGGTTTGGCCGGAGTCGGCGTTGCCCCCCGATGTTTCGCATCGACGCCCCCCTGTCTAGGGCAAACGGGTTCCAAGACGCCGAAAGGCCTGCTTGTTCTCGCGTTCGGTAAAACGCGGTGGCCGCATTGGGTTTTTGAAGCCAAAAAGATTTCTATTTCCAACGATGGCGCTCGCACAAGTCCGTTTGCGGAGTTTTTGTCATGAAGTGTCCGGAATGCGGATCTGAAAAACCAAGGACGGACAACTTCTGCAATCATTGCGGCTGCAGATTGCACGCTTCGTCCTCCTCCAGTCTTGCGCCCGGCTCTTTGGATGAGAAGATCGAAAAGCTGCAACGCTACCTTCCTCAGGGGATACCGAGAAAAATAATAAGCCAGAAGAGCAAACTCGAGGGGGAGCGTCGGTTTGTTACGGTTTTATTTTGTGACATGGAAGGGTTTACCAACCTGGTCGATCGGCTCGATTCGGAAAAGGCCTATCGGGTCATGGACCAAATTTATGAAGTCCTGATCCAAAGCGTGCACCGATTCGAGGGCACCGTAAATGAAATGACGGGTGACGGCATCATGGCGCTGTTTGGCGCCCCCATCGCCATGGAGGATGCACCGCAGCGCGCCCTGCGGGCTTCGATTGAAATTCACGGGGAAATGCAAGCGTTCAGTCGACAACATCCTGAAGTCGGCCATGTCCGCATGCGGGTCGGCATTCATACCGGACTGGTGGTGGTGGGGACTTTGGGCAACGATTTAAAGGTCGAATTCAAAGCCGTCGGCGATACGGTAAATCTGGCTTCAAGACTGGAAAAAATGGCCGAGCCCGGTTCGACTTATTTAACCGAGGAGACCTACAGGCAGACCAAGAATCACTTTTACTTTGAAACCGTGGGACGCAAATTTATTAAAGGCCGGGGCGATTCGGTTACGGTCTACAAGGTATTGTCGGCCAAGCAGAACATTTTCCGATCGCGCCTGGGTGCGAAGCGCATGATCGGCGCCAAGATGATCGGGCGGCACAAAGAGTTGGATCGATTAGAGCTTCAATTGATAAAGGTCGTCAATGGGAGCGGGTCGGTCGTCAACATCATCGGCGAAGCAGGTATTGGCAAATCTCGCCTCGTGGCCGAGCTAAAAAACCGCGAGGCGATGGGAAGGGTGACGGCCCTGGAGGGGCGCGCGATATCGATAGGGAAGAATTTAAGCTTCCACCCGATTATCGAGCTCCTCAGGGAATGGCTTGGGATCAAGCAAAATGATGATGAAACGATTGCTTTCAAGAAACTCAAAACGGCGATCCAAAGTCTCTATCCGGATGAGACTGACATGCGGCTGCCCTTTGTGGCGGCCCTGCTGGGCATAAGGTTGTTTGGCAGGTATGCCAAGCGTCTTGACGGGATCGAAGGCGAATCCCTGGAGAAATTGATTTTAAAAAACCTGCGCGAATTGTTTGTCAGGGCTTCTGAACTTAAGCCCCTCGTTATTTTCATCGAGGATTTGCACTGGTCGGATGAGAGTACGATCACATTGCTGGAATCGTTGTTCGGATTGTCAAAAAGCCACCGAATCCTATTTGTCAATGTGTTTCGCGCGGGTTATTCCGACACGGGTGAGCGGATAGTTGAGAGCCTGAAAGACCAGCGCGCGATCTACCATGTCGAAATCAAACTGGAGCCGCTGGGACAGCAAAAAAGTGAATCCTTAGTCAAAAGCATCCTCAGGAGTGTCGTCCTCAATAAGACCCTGGTGGATCAAATCGTCAGTCGTGCCGGGGGCAACCCTTATTTCATCGAAGAAATCGTGCGCGCCTTGATTGATGAAAAGGCTTTGCTCATTAAGGATGGACAGTTCAGAGTTTCGCCGACAATCGCTTCAGTCATTATTCCGCACACCATCACGGATGTTCTGATGACGCGTATTGATCAACTGGAAGAGACGACGCGTGATCTTATACGGATTGCCTCAGTTATCGGCCGGCGCTTCCTTTACAGAATTGTGAGGGATGTTGCGGCAGGGATCGAAACGATTGATGGACAACTTGCCTACTTGAAAGAAGTGCAGCTTATCAGTGAATATAATCAAGGGGGCGAGGTCGAGTACTTTTTCAAGCACGGCTTAGCGCAGGAAGCGGTCTACATGTCAATGCTTCCGCAAAGAAGAAAAGATCTGCACTTGAAAGTGGCGAGATCCATCGAGAAATTATTCAAAGGCAAACTGCAGGAGTTTTATGGGGTCCTTTCATACCACTTCAACCAAGGCGAAGATTTCAGCAAAGCCGAGGAATACATGTTGAAGGCTGGCAACGAGGCGATGAATATTTCGGCCTCGAGCGAAGCGTTAAATTATTACAAGACCGCGCTGGAGCTGTATATCAAGAAAAGAGAAAGTGATCTGGACATAAAAAAAATTGCAGGGTTGGAGGAAAATATCGGGATCGCCTTCTTTAACAAAGGCAACTTTGTAGAGGCGGTCAATTACTTTGAAAGGTCGCTTCGAAGCTACGGTGTAAAGATACGATCCAGTTCGATCTTTTTGGGAGCCGAGCTGGCCTATAATCTTGCACGCATTATCATGTCCCTCCATCTTCCACATTTAGCCGAAAAAAAGATCCCGCGCGAAATTGACAATCGGATAATGAAGTTGCGTTTCAAACTGGCGCGATCGTTGGCCTACGTCGATATCAATCGCGTTTTTTTAGACAACGTCCGCAATGTCCCCCAGGCTTTCAGATTCGATCTCAAACGGGCGCCTGTGTACATTGATGTGCTGGTCGGTACAAGTGCGCTGTTTGCGATAACCGGATTTTCTTTTCGACTAAGTCGGAAATTACTCGCATACGTCGAAGGAATATTTAAGGACGAAGGTGAGAACGTGGAGGTGCCCAACACTTTTTATAAATTCTCGGAAAGCATATTAAACTGCCTGACCGGCGTGTGGCACCTTTCCCTCGATGAGGATTTCGTGGAAAATGCGCTGCAGGTCGGAGAAGTCGCCTCGACATGCGGTTATCTGGTCTGGCATGGGTACGCTAAATTTGAGCGTGGTGAATTCAATGAAGTTGACAAAATAATCGAAATGATTCGCGATATCGAAATCCGCTATAATTTTATTTTGGCCCGGCTTGACATCCTTCACCTTTCTTCGAAAATGGCCGTCAGTGAATACAAGCTGTCTCAAGCCATGGCTTTTGGCGAAGAGGGCATTGCGCTCGCCGAGAAATCGGGCCTGGAAATGCGCAAAATCGACTTTTATGCTCAAATTATTAAAATTCTGGTCTCCCAGAATCATCTCCTGAAGGCCGACCGGATTATCAGTGAATCCGAGAATGTGATCCAGAAGGTCGGCCCAAAGGCGATACTGCCCCATTATCATGGCGAATATCTGAACGCGCGTTTGCGATATTGCCTGTGCCAAATCGAGAACGGTACGTCTTTTACCAATCAGGACGCTTTAGGTAAGATAAAAAACGAAGCCATGAAATTCATACGGTGGAGCACGAGGCATTTCAGGCGACGGACGGCCGTTGGCAGAGTGGAGTCGTATCGATTGATCGGCCGTTATCACTGGCTTGCCGGAGACAAGAAAAGAGCGATGAAGTGGTGGAACTTTTCCATGAAGGAAGGACAACGTTTGGGGTCTCGAGTTGAACTTGTCAAAACACGTCAAGAGCTTGAAAGCCGGCTCAATGACGGTAAAGGCGAAGGGGCCAAGCCCGGTGTGCCCTGATACGGGCCCGGGAATCCGATGATCGTTTTCACTTGGCGCTGCTCGCACCTCAAGCACTGATGGTTTATGACCAGGGTATTGAGATAGAAAAAAATACACAAGGGGAAACACGACGACCCCAATTGTATTAGCCCGGGAGATATTTATAGATCTCAGCGTTTGAAATTATTGTGGGGTGGAAACGGTATGATAAAAAATACCGCGCATTCCCAAAATGCTAAAAGGGGTGAATGGTTTTTTATGCCTATATGTCAGGTATGTATTTGGGGTCGAAACACCAACCATGTTGACACCATTGACTTGCCTCGAAGACCGTAAATCCCTGCTACTGAAGAAATATCTATTCCGGAAAATCTTAGAGATATGCGGTCTTAAGGCGCAACATGAAGCGAATCCTCATCGTCAACTGTTTTTTCGATCCCCAGCGAGTTCCCGTAAAACGGAAATTCAAGATCCCGCAACCCATGACGCCGGCCTACCTTGCCGGCATTTTTTCGGCGCAAAACTGTGATATCCGGCTGTATGATGAGGTGTACAGCGGCCCTCTTGTGGATAAAAAACTGTTGGCCTTTCCGGATATGCTTGTTCTGACGGGGCTTAATATCGCCTTTGACCGTATGCTGCACATTACCGCTCACGTCAAAACCAAGAACCCCAAGGCCGTGGTCGTCGCCGGGGGGGCGGCCATTCGGGCGCTTTACCACTACGCACAGAATTTTTTCGAATATTGCTGTCGGGGCGATATCGAACAGCTTGGCGAAGTCGTCGAAGAGGTCCTCGGGCGCGAGTACCTGTCCGAGACCTTTGTAGAGAGGGGCTGGGTGATCCCCCGGTATGATCTTGCTTATTGGATGAAGCTGATATCTTACGTGGAGACCAGTCGCAACTGCTACTTCAAGTGTAACTATTGTTCGTTGACCGGCGAGGGCGCCGGATATCGCGTATACGATCTGGATTATGTGCGGCTGCAGATTATGAAACTGGGCCGGAAAAGCCTGATTCATTTCATCGACAACAACTTTGCCACGAACAACAAACGGTTTGCAGCCCAGCGTTTCGATATGTTGGCTGACCTCCACGCGCGCGGCTTTATCAAGCAGTGGGGTGCTGAAGTCACATGCGACTTCTTCTTCGATGACGAGAATCTGGAGCGGTCCCTTGAAAGCGGTTGCGGTGGATTGTTTTGTGGTCTCGAGTCTTTTGATAACCAGGCCCTGAATAAATTCCGTAAGCAGCAGAATGTTATTATGCCGCAGATCGAATTGATCCAGAAATGCCTTAGGGCCGATATACCCTTTCATTACGGCATCGTTTTCGATCTCGCGGCGCGGACCGTGGAAGATCTCGAACGGGAGTTCGATTTTATTCTCGACACCCCTGAGATTCCCCTGCCATCATTCATTACGCTGGCGATACCCCTTTTGAAAACGCCCTTTTTCTACGAGTGCCTGGATAAGGAAATGTTTCTGCCCAATCTGAGGCTCAGGGATTTAGACGGCAGCACGATCACGCTCAAGCCCCGCAGCGCAATATCGGATGCGGTCCAGTTCTTGACCCGAATCAAATCACTAAGCGGGTATAAAACGAGGATCCTACAGCATATTCTGAAGTTTCACCGCCTTTACCGAAATGTCCTCTCATTGGAAAAACTTGCCCTCGCTCAATACGGTGCTTTTCTACTTAGCGCCCCCAGACTCTCGACGCTTCAGATGAACGCCGGCAACGGCCACTGGCCTTCGCGGCAGTCTCTACCGCGGGCGTTTGTCGGATCTTCCGATCCTTTGGACCCTGTTTATCAGCCGCTCTTCCACATCGATGCTCGCTATCGCCACTATTTCGAACCGACCCCATTTACGGATGATTCGGGGTCTATCAGCGAGGCTCTGCAGGCGGATTTGTGTTGCCCAGCATAAACGCTTTCCCATCGGCACCGCCCGCTCAAGGCGATTATGTGGCTGGAGGCTCCGCTTGCGGCCGGCTGGCCGGAATCGACCAGCGCATTCAGCGGATCCCTCTGTCTGTATGGCGCCAGGCACGCGTGTCAATTACCGTACGGCTTTGGCTCGGACCATAGGCGGGCGGCCGGGACAAATGGGCGCCATCAACGGCTCGCAGACCTGAATTATGGCTGGATCAACGAACGGCCCCAATGCCATGAATGATCGAACGAAGCGCTTTAAGCGGTTGTTTGACGTCAGCCTGCCCCTGGTGTTTTCCATGGCCGCGACTACGGTTATGGAGTTCACCGACCGGGTGTTCCTCGCCAATTACGCCTTGGAGGCAATTGCCGCCGCCCTGCCCGCGGGGATCGCCGCTTTTCTGGTGTTGACGCTTTTCACGGGGATCACTGGCTATCTCAATGTTTTTGTGGCCCAGTACACCGGGGCGGGCGACCATCGACAGGTCGGACGCTGCCTCTGGCAGGGAATCTATTTTTCGCTTTTCGCGGCCGCCGCCCTGGCTGGTGTTTCCCTGGGTGCCGCCAAAATCTTCCAGTGGGGCGGGCACCCGCCCGAGGTCCAGGCGCTGGAGCGTGCCTATTTCCGGATTCTCTGCCTTGGCGGGGGCGTCAACGTGTTGGGCACCTGCCTGGCCAGCTTCTTTACGGGGCGGGGTCAGACCCGTCCGGTGCTTTTGATCAACTGCATCGGGATGGCCGTCAACATCCCCCTGGACTATGCCCTGATCAACGGCGTGTGGATATTCCCGGAACTCGGCATTCGCGGTGCGGGCCTTGCCACGGTATGCGCCTGGGCCGTGATTGCCTTGCTCTTTGCGGGCCTCATCTTCGAACGCGGGAACGAGCGGCGCTGCGGGGTTTTATCCCAGCGCGCCTTCGATGCCGAACTGTTCGCGCGTATCATCCGCAAGGGCGTGCCGGCCGCGCTCCAGTTCACGCTGGACGTGCTGGCCTTCACGTTTTTCGTCTTCATGGTGGGTCGCCTGGGAAAGACGGAGCTGGCCGTGAGCAATATCGCCCTCTCGATCCAGTCCATCGCCTTCATGCCGGCCTTCGGATTTTCGATGGGCCTGTCGACTCTCGTGGGCCAGGCCCTGGGCCGCGACGACCCCGCGGCCGCCCGGCGCTTCACGCGGCAAACCATTTATGTCCTGCTGACCTATACGATGCTGCTGGGAGCGGTGTTCTTCCTCTTTCCAAACAAGCTGCTCGCCCTATTCGGCACGGGGGACGTCGACAGCGCCACCCGTCTGCAGCTGGTGGATCAGGGGGTGGTGGTCCTGCGGATTATGGCGCTCTTTATCGCCTTCGATGCCCTGTACTTCACTTTCGTCGGAGCCCTGAAGGGGGCGGGTGATACGCGTTTCATCATGACGAGCATCGGCCTGGCCACGCTGTTCGTGATGGTGCTGCCCCTGACCGCCGTCATCAACCTGACGGATTGGGGCCTCTATGCCTGCTGGATCAACCTGACCCTATACGTGCTGACGCTTTTCGCGGTATCCTTCTGGCGCTACCGGCAGGGGCGCTGGCGGGATATCCGCGTGATCTGATCGGCCGTGCGTTCATCTATTCATAGCCCATTTTCTTCCGCACCTGACGAAACTGGGCGCGGATGCGACCCGCCGAAACCCCCATGGCGATGGCCTGCACCGCACCGATCTCGTCATCGGTCAAATCGTTTTCTTTGGCCACGCCAAAGAAATGCGCCATTCAAGGGTAGCAGCCGATGACAAAGGACACCGCCAGTTGGATCATGGTCGTTGTTCTCGGATCCAACTGGCCATTTTCTGTGGTCGATTCGAAGAAGGCTTCGTATGATGTTTTCTGGGCATCCGGTAACATGGAACCTCCTCTCAGAACGGTTCGATCAATGGCACCCCATGGGTGCCGGGTTTCAGCGCTTATCTTGCGGCGCGCGGCGCATATGCTCCCGGCGGTATTTGCACAAGCGGGAATTGCCCTGATTCGCACGCATCGCATCGAGCTTTGCCTGTATTCGTGTACGCCTGTCAGCAGCAGGTCTGCGCCTCGAGTTCACACCGTTGCGGCGACCTGCAGCCATATGTGTTTTTCTCATAACCCATCATTCCCGCCAAATGCGGGAGATCTTTCCCATGGGACGCGACCAGATCGACGATCGTCCTCACGAGCGTTTCCGATGCGGGATCACGATCGATGATCCTCAGAAAAGACAATGCATTGATGTGAAAAAACCGCATGGCGTGGGGTGAATCGTTCAATGCAATCATGGGCACTTTTTGCTTCTGCTGATATTGGTAATATGCTGATCGTGCGACGGCCGAATCGGGAAAGCCGTCCAGGATCACGATATCCGGCCGGCAACATGCCCTTTTTGTGTTCGCGCGGCCCGCGGTTTCAATCGTCATTTTCCAGCCCCACGTACCCACCGCCTGGCACAGCCGTTTTCCCCGGTCCGGATCCCCGACGAAGCGGATCGATAACTTTCGTAGCGCTCCAGGCCAATCGCTGCTAATTGTCATATCCATGATCGTACCTCCCTGTTTGAACCGGCTGTCATGTTTGGATCGGAGATGGCGGCGATCCTCATACCCTAAAGATTGCCAGGGCGGTGTTTCGGGGTTTATCCGTCTGCTGCCGTCCCATTGCCGGAAGGGTGATCCCCACACCCGCAGAGCAGCACCTCGTGCTAGACTCCGTTTGCGGCCGCCTTTTCTCCCGCCATCCGTTTTGCAGCTTCTGTCATCGCAGTCATAAGGTCCTCTCTTAGCTTGCATTAATCGTTAAATACGATTAAGACATATATTTAATCGTGTAAAACGATTTATTTCGATGCATTCCATCGGATGGGACGATAGGAGCCAAACAATGGAATTTCGACAACTTAGAACGTTTCGTGTCGTTGCCGACCATCTAAGTTTTTCGAGAGCCGCCGAGCAATTATTTATGGCGCAGTCCTCTGTATCGGCGCAGATCCGCTCGTTGGAGACGGAATTGGACCTGAAGCTCTTTGACCGTATCGGTCGTCGTGTTTTGATTACCGATGCAGGGCTCAAACTGTATGAGTATGCTCGGCGCATCGAAGAGATGACGGACGAAATTCGCTCCGAGGTAACCGGAGCCAAAGACGTCCGAGGGGCGCTTACAATCCGGATTCCCGAAACCCTGGCAAGCGTGTATATGCCTGAAGTGGTGGAACGCTTCTACGGCGACAACCCGCGGGTGAAGTTGAATTTCATCAACTGTTCCGACCTGCAGCTCCGCGAGGAATTGAATTCCGGGCGCATTGACCTGGCCTTTCTATTGACCGATGCGATTCATATGAAAGAGGTCAACGTGCGTATGCTGCGATCTGAGGGTCTGGTGCTTGTTGCCGGCCCTGCCCATTCGCTCTCCAGGCAGAAAAAAGTCATGCCTGATGATTTGCACCGACAGACGGTGATGTTTCCCAGGACTGACTGAAGTTATCGCCAGGTCTTCGAGCGGTCGCTCGATACGTGGAAAATAAGGTGGCACAAGCTCGAGTTCGCGAGCATCAACAGCATGCGGAAATGTTTGCAGCGGGGAATCGGCTATACCATCTGTCCCGCCGTGTCCGTTCGCAGGGAACTTGCCGAAGAGAGCTTGTCGAAACTCAACTGGGGCGGACATCCTCTGGAGACATCCGTTGTCATGATCTGGCATGTCGAGAAATGGTGCTCACCCCTGCTCGAGCATTTCATGGCGCTGGCGGAAGAAATCATGGCGGTTTGAATTTTCCTGCCGCGTCAGGCCTTGCGGCCCGGGCCGCGGTCCTTATTGTTTAATTACTCTGAACTTTATATATGCCCGGGCGCCCCGGGCTTCTGGCCCGGCCAGCGGTTTTCATCGCATTCAAAGGGTCGGGACGCTTACCCCCACCAAATCATGGGGCCGGAACGGCCGGCCGAGGAGAGTGACATGGACATCAGTACAAGTTATCTGGGCCTCAAGCTCAACACCCCGCTGATCGCGGGCAGTTCAGGGTTGACCGGATCGGTCGCCAAAATCAAAGCCATGGCGGAGCACGGCGCTGGTGCCGTCGTACTTAAATCGCTTTTTGAGGAGGAGATCTACTTCGAGCAGGAGGATATCCTCAAGGAGGCCGAGGCCGACGGGGTCGACATGGCCCAGTTCGACTACTACGATTTCCATCTCAAAAGCCAGAAACTCGACCGCTATGTGAAACTGATCGCGGAAGCCAAACAGGCGGTGGACATCCCGGTCATCGCCAGCATCAACTGCCTCTACTCGCACGAATGGACCGCATATGCCCGCCGGCTCGAGACGGCCGGCGCCGATGCCTTCGAGCTGAACATGTTCTTTCTGCCTTCGGATTTCAAACGCTCGGCCCGCGAACAGGAGGCCGCCTATTTCAAAATCATCGAAAGGGTATTGGCCACCGTGTCGATTCCGGTGTCACTCAAGATCAGCTATTATTTTTCCAACCTGGGGCCGATGATCCAGCGCCTTTCGCAGACGGGCGTCAAAGGCATCGTGCTTTTCAATCGTTTCTTCAGTCCGGATATTGATATCGACAAATTCGAGGTCAAACCATCCTTCGTCTTCAGCAACCCGGGAGAGCTGGCCTTGTCGCTGCGCTGGGTGGCCATCATGGCCCAAAAGGTGGACTGCGACCTGGCCGCTTCCACCGGCGTGCACGGCGGATCGGCCCTCATCAAGCAGCTCTTGGCCGGGGCCCGCGCCGTTCAGACGGCCTCGAGCCTCTACAAAAACGGCCCCGGGCATATCGCGACCATGATCGATGCCCTCAAAAGCTGGATGCAGAAACACGGCTTCGAGCGCCTCGACGATTTTCACGGCCGGATGAGCCAAGAGGCGGCCTCCAATCCGGCCATTTACGAGCGTGCGCAGTTCATGCGCTATTTCGGGGGCGATAAGGATGAGGTCACCTGAACCCGGTTACAGCTTTCCGGCGCACGCCGTGCCCCGACATGCCGCTGAATAGACATTTCGAAGTTGTCGACCGGCGCTGTTTGCCAATCGGGGGCGTATTCACCCCGCGGCCCTTCGTCACATCCAAGGGAGCAAGCAATGCGTAGACTACTCGCTGTGTTCATCATGGGCGCCCTCATCATCGGGGGGCCCGTCGCGGCAGATGCCCAAACCGCGATCATCGAGGAAGACATGCCGGCTGAAGGCGGTTTCCGCCGCGTGGTCCTCGTCTCCGGGCTCGAGCATCCATGGGGCATGGTTTGGCTGCCCGATGGCGATATTCTTATCACCGAGCGCCCCGGCCGCCTTCGGCGTGTTCACGCCGGGCAGCTTGTGGCCGCGCCCATTGACGGCCTCCCCGCGGTATTTGCCGAAGGCCAGGGCGGGCTTCTCGATATCAGTCTGCACCCCCGCTTCAAAGAAAACGCCCGCTTGTTCCTCACGTATGCCCACGGCCGCGGCAGCGCCAACCGCACCCGTGTGGCCACTGCGATCCTCAGGGGAACGCTCCTCGAAGACTTGCGGGTTGTCTTCGAGGTCGACACCGTCAAATCCGGCGGCCAGCATTTCGGCTCGCGGATGGTCTGGTTGCCGGACGGCACCATGTTGGTCACCATCGGGGACGGCGGCAATCCGCCGGTGACCCACAAGGGCGAGTGGATTCGCAAGCAGGCCCAGAACAAGAGCAGCCATCTGGGAAAAGTCCTTCGCATCCAAGATGACGGCGCCACTCCCGCCGACAATCCCTTTGCCAATGCCGCGGATGCCCAGACGGCCGTCTGGTCGTACGGACATCGCAACATCCAGGGGATCGTCTTCGACCCATTGCGCAATGCGGTCTGGGCTTCGGAGCACGGCGCCCTGGGCGGCGACGAACTCAACCGCATTCAGGCCGGCCAGAACTACGGCTGGCCCGTAGTGACCTACAGTCGCGAATACGTTGGCGCTAAAAAGATTTCGGACGATACGAGCCGGCCGGGCATGCAGGATCCGGTGGTGGTCTGGATGAGCGCCATCGCCCCCTCGGGGCTTACGCTCTATACCGGCAAGCCGTTCCCCCGCTGGCACGGCGACCTGTTTGTCGGCGGCCTGCGATCCCAGGATATCCGCCGCATCGATTTGGATGGAGACGGCCGGGTGCGCGGGCAGACTTCCCTGCGCATCGGACATCGCGTGCGCGACGTGCGGCAAGGGCCGGACGAGCTGCTCTACGTGCTGACGGACGAGACGGACGGCAGCCTCATACGTCTGGAGCCGGTCGCGGACCCTCAATCCCCTTCCGCACCCTGACCGGCTATGAGCGCGGGGCGGACGGAAGCGAGCCGGCGCGTCCGAACCAAAGCACGCAGCGCTTCCGGAGACCTCAACCGCCAGCGGGATGGTTTGCGCATGGTTAGAATCGTCGAAGTCGGCCCGCGCGACGGGCTCCAGAACGAAACCGCGGCGGTCCCCACGTCGGCCAAAGTGACTTGTGTGGACGCTCTTTCGGCGAGCGGGGTCCACGAAATTGAAGTCAGCGCTTTCGTATCACCCCACAAAGTGCCGCAACTCGCCGACGCCGCTGAAGTCTTCCGCCGCATTGCACGCCGGGACGGTGTCGTCTACTCTGCCCTGGTGCCCAATATCCAGGGCTTCGAGCGCGCTTATGCTGCCGGCGTCGGCAAGATCGCCGTGTTCACGGCTGTCAGCGAGACATTCAACCGGCGCAACATCAACACGTCGCTGGCGGGCTCGCTGCGCCGTTTCCAGGATGTCATCCAGCGCGCCCGGAGAGCCGGTCTTCCGGTGAGGGGCTATCTTTCGGCGGCTTTCTGGTGCGCATTCGAAGGACGAATCCCGGCGGAGGCCACCATCGATGCGGCGCAAAGGCTCTTCGACCTGGGCGTCGAGGAAGTCTCCATCTCCGACACCGTCGGCAAGGCCACGCCGTCGCAGGTCGCGCGCCTTCTCGACGGCCTCATCACCAGGGTCCCCGCCGAACGCTTCGCCGTGCACTTTCACGACACCTACGGCCGGGGCGTGGCAAACGTTTTGAAATCCTATGAATATGGCATCCGGATCTTCGACGCCAGCGTTGGTGGGCTTGGCGGCTGTCCCTTTGCGCCCGGAGCCACGGGCAACGTGGCCACCGAGGCGGTGGTCGCCGCCCTGACCGCACAGGGCGTTGCCGTGGGGGTGGATTTGGACAAGCTCAAACGCGCCCGCAATGTCCTGGATCCTTACCTCAGCGCGGCGCGCCGTCCTCAGCCCGCAATGGATGTGCCGGCCTGCGCCGCCTGTGAGCATTACTGCGGCGGGGACGGCTGTGATCGTGAAGCCTCGGCGGGATGAGCCGCGGCGTCTTCACCGGCAGGCGGGTGCCCGCTACGAATCTTCGTCCGACTTGCCTCCCGCCGATTGATGCTTAAACATAATAAATACAATCAATTTCCAAACAATGGGCAGGTGATTCGCATGCCCGTACAATATACGATCCAGGACAACTTCATCGAGTTCAAGCTCAAAGATGCCTTCAGCATCGATGAACTCCAAAAGGTATGCAACCGGGCGATTATGAACCCGGCCTTCAACGCCCCCATGCGAGCCATCATCGATACATCACGGGCATCGACGAAAACGAATTCCCGTGAGATCGAAAAGCAGGCGGCCGCTCTAAGGTCCATCAAAACGCACCTGGCATCCAAGTGGGCCATTCTGGCCAAGTCGGGTTCGCTCAATTTCGGTCTGGCCCGTATGCTCGCGGCCCATATCGGTCGGGTTGATATCGAAACCTGTGTCTTTGCCGATCGCCCCCGGGCCTACCGCTGGCTGTTCGACGTCGATACCGTTGGCAAAGCGGGAAAGCGTTGCGCATTCCCGCCCCTTTCCGAGTTCAGGGGCTGGCGTCCCTATCCCTGATCGCTTCCGCTGCGGCCGAACGGCCACAACCCCCTGATCCAGGCCCAAACCCGCTCGAGGAGTGATGATTCCGTTAGCTCCCGCGGATTGTAATCTTCGGCACGCAGGCGCTTGGCCCGCGCCTCCGGGGCCGGGTGGCTGGAAAGGTAGGAGTGATTGGCGCCCAGCGTGGCCAGTTTGGTGAGCGCGGAAACGGCCGGCCGTGCGTCATACCCCCGTCTTTGCAGATAGAGGACGCCGTAGTCGTCCGCCTCGCGCTCCTCCTGCTGGGAGAATTGGGCGTTGATGAGCTTTTCGACCAGAGCGCCAATGCCGGAACGGGCGATCTGGCCGGCCTGGTTCTGCTGGGAGGCGATGGCCTTGCGCACCGCGCGGCCGGCATAGGCCAGTACGATTTTTTTCCTGATATGCTTGGCCACCACATGGCCCATCTCGTGGCCGACGACGAAAACCAGTTCGCGGTCGTCAAGCATATCCATCAGTCCGCTGTAGATCCGGATGGTGCCGTCGGCCATGGCAAAGGCGTTGACCGTTGGTGCGAGGTAGACCTTGAAGTTGAACTGGATACCGTCGTAGCCGCCTCCGCGGCCGACCAGCCGCGCGAGACGCTGCGCGTAGGGATTGTCCGCCGGCGCCACGGTGTGGTCCCGGTCCGTTCTGAGGGCGACCGCCAGAGCCAGTCGATGGACCTCCTCGTCGGTCAGGGTGGCCGCCTGAACGGCGTCCCGGCCCGCTTCGATGACCATACCGACGTCGGTGTCCTCGCAGCCGGCGGCCGCAAACCCCAGGATGGCAAAAAGGATAATCAGCGACGTTGCCAGGGCATTTGCTCTCATTGATACCGCTCGATTATTTCCCGGCGCGTTTCATCAGGCAGCGACTTCAGATAGCGCTTCCAGCCCGGGCACCAACTCGTATGCCATTTCCAGATCCGGCCCAGAATGGACCTCGGATTCTGGTCGTATTTGGTGCGGAATTTACACTTTTTGCAGTTGCTCATGGTCTGGTCTCCGATGCAACCGTTTCGGTTGTAG
>JASJCV010000063.1 GCA_030065275.1 Desulfobacterales bacterium
CGGGGGGCCAGATCCACACCGCAAAGCAGAACGATCAAGATCATCGCTGTAAACAGGCGAATTCGCGCAGGTGCGGTCATCGAACCCATCCTCGTCTCTGGTTGGCTGTTCATTTTAAAAAGGCCAGATGGTGTTCAGGGTGTTGGCCATCCAGCCCGGACGCTGGCGGTCGTCGACGATCCCAGCACCGCTGTAGGCAATGCGGGCATCGGAAACGAAGGAGGACAGCACCACGTTGTTCTTTGAAATGTCGCGGGGGCGCACGACACCATAGATCGTCATCAACTGCTTCTCGTTGTTGACCAGGATTTCCCGGGACCCGATCACCTTCAGGTTCCCGCCCGGCATGACTTCGACAACCCTCGCGGTGATGAAGGCTTTCAAATCGCCGCTGCGCGTGGTGCTTCCGCTGCCCTGAAATCCGCTTTCCATCCCGCCGCTGACGTTAAAATCGTCGAGTTTGTTCAAATCGGCACCAAAGAACTCCTTGATACCCGCCGAGAGATTCGATTCCCGGTCCGTGTCCGTCGATGCCGAATTCTTGGCACTCGATGATTCCGACACCTGGATGGTGACGATATCACCAATGCGGCGTGCCTTGGTATCGCTGAACAGATCGGTCATGATCGTGGTCTCCGACCAAAGCGACATTTCATCCGGCGGCATCGCGTTTTCCGGCTCTGCCGGGAGTGGTCCGGTTTGCCGGGACTGCAGCGGTGGCGGACCCACGGGTTCGATGGTCGGGTAGGCGGCGCAGCCGGCAATCAGCGTAAGACCCATAAATACCAGCGGTAGCAGCGTCAGGAAAAGGTTCCGTGGAATCATTGCTTTCGTGTTCATTTGGCCTCCTCAGAAGGACACGCGGACCGTGTGGCCGTCCACGACCTGGGCCATGATGGATTTTTGGGAGTCCAGATTCAGCACCCTCACCTGCTGGCCCACTTTCCCGGTGGTTTTGACTTCGCCCGTGGTCGTGATACGCAAATGGCCCGATTCAGCGACAATTGTCACCCGGTCTCCCTTTTTGACCACCGGCGGCCATTCGATGAGTCCCGGATGCAATTCCGCATGCATGCTGATCGCTCGGCGTGCACGTTTGCCCACGACCTCCTCGATGGAGCCGATCATGCGCTCGCCGCGTCCGATCACGTTGACCGGTCGCAGCGTGACGTCGTCGGGAGTGATGATCTTGAGGCGCGGAATCGGCCGACGGCTGACCACCACGGACTGGAGGACTTCAAGACTGACGAGGACCGGCACTTTTCGCTCCCGCCGACCGTCGACCTTGAAAATGATGGCCACTGGCAGCATGCGCGAAGGCGCACTCTGGTGGCCGCGTTCGACATCATGGCTGATTTCTCCTCGGGGCAGCAGGATGTCCTCCTTGATGCGCACCGCCGTAATATTCACCTGGGCCTCATCCGATGGCGCCGTGGTCAGAAAATGGTCGCGGACCATCATTTCCATCTCTTCGCGGGTAATGCGGATGGCGCTGCGCTGCACCTGTATTTTAGGCGGCAGGCGAATATCGAAGCCCTTATGATCAATCCCGCTTTGCCGAAGGCGCAGGAGGATGTAATCCCGGCTGATATTCCGGGCTTGTCCGGCGGCGGCGGCACGGCCGATCCGGATGGCGGCCAAGCGGGATTTCAGCGCCTCGGACGGCGTGCCGATGGTGACGATCTGCCCCAGCAGGATTTCCGCTGAATTCGTTTCGACCTTTTCGGCCGCATGCAAACTGACTGGAGCTGAAACGCTCGATGCCGTTACCGGGAGCGCATACATGCTCAACGCGGCCATCAATGCAGCAAACAGTCGAAAAACCCTGGTCATGATTAACGGTTTGGTCTGCATTCTATTCCTCGACGTGAAAGATTACCGTTTGACCGTATTGGCCTGCTGCAGCATTTCATCCGCCGCCTGAATGGTCCGACTGTTGATTTCGTAGGCGCGTTGGGCGCTGATCATTTTGACCATTTCGTCCACCACGCTGACATTGGACATTTCAATGAACCCCTGGGCCAAGGTGCCCAGCCCGTCCAGACCGGCGGTGCCTTCAATGGCATCGCCGGAGGCGTTAGTCGGGATGAAGAGATTGCGCCCGATGCTGTGCAGACCCGCCGGATTGACGAAACGCGCCAGGGTGATGGTACCGATTTCGGTCGGTGCCGAGCTGCCGGCCTGGAGCACGGAGACCGTGCCGTCGATACCGATCGAGAGGGATATGCTATCGGTGGGTATCGTAATCTCGGGGGACAGGGCAAAACCGTCGGAAGTGACAATGCGCCCACTGGCGTCCATCTTGAAAGTGCCATCACGCGTGTAGGCGGTATCTCCGTTGGGCTGGGTGATTTGGAAAAAACCATTGCCCTCAATGGCGATATCCAGTTCGTTTTTGGTCTGCTGAAAGTCTCCCTGGGTAAACACCTTCTGGCTGGCTACCAGCCGGCTTCCATGACCGATCTGGATCCCCGTGGGCACTTCGCTGTTCTCCGAAGAAGATGTGCCGGCCGGCCGAAGTGTTTCGTAGAGCAGGTCCTGGAAATCGGCCCGGCTGCGCTTGAAGCCGCTCGTATTTACATTGGCGAGATTGTTAGAAATAATATCGATATTAACGGCCTGGGATTTCATGCCCGAAGATGCGGTCCACAAACTGCGAATCATAATCTGCCTCCGTTCGTCGGATAGATCACGGTCAAGGGTTGCCGACGCCGGCAATCAACTTGGAAGAATTCTCGTCCAGCGTTCGAATGATTTTCTGATAGGATTCATAACCGCGCATGACCTCGATCAGATCTGTCATAATTTTGACACTGTTCACGTTGGATCCCTCTAAAAAACCCTGATGAACATTGGCATATTCAACCGGCTCTTCTTCGCCACGCGCCTCGTCGAGAACGAATAGGTTATAGCCTGCCTTGGTCAGGGCGGTTGGCTCGGAGATTTCAACGATGCGTAGTTTGTCGGTGATCTGTCCATCAACGATGACGTTGCCGTTACCATCGAATTCGACATCGGCACCGTCGATGGTGATTTCACCGCCCTCCCCCATGACCGCATATCCGTCCTGGGTTGATAGCCGTCCGTCTTCGCCCAGCGTGAAGGAGCCGTTGCGCGTGTAGCGTATGCCTTCGTCGGTTTGAATGCTGAAGAAGCCGTCGCCTTCAATGGCGAGATCCAGCGGGTTTCCGGTCGACTGGAGAAGCCCCTGGCTAAAATCGGTCCGTGTTGTCAGCGGTATGACGGGGAGCGTTGCCGATAGGGGCTTGTCTTCCTGTCCGCCACCGGCTTCGAGATCTTCGTCCTTGATACGAAAGACGGCCTCATCGGTCTTGTAACCCACGGTGTTCATATTCGCGAGGTTGTGGGTCAGGATATCCATTCGAACGCGCTGGACCTCAGACCCGGATGTTGCGGCGTAAATTGATCCGCTCATGATTTTTCCTCTTCTCTTATGATTGAACCTGAAAAACCTTCTTCGCGTTTGGTTTGGTCCAAAAATCTTTGCAAATTTCGGACCAACCACAAGAGTGTCGTTGGTTCAAAGCGATACGGCCTCATTCGCTCACTGTCGCTCGTGGATGACTATCGTGACGGCACAACGAAATGTGACGGGCAGCGGCAAAATTTGCCGCTGCCGCATCGGCAGGGATGATGGGGGCGATCCAATGGGAAACGACCTCTGACCTCCCGAAGCGGGGTTGAACACGCTGACACCCTTGGGCGGGAGCAGATCTCGTATCTTCAGGCGCGCTTGTGGTGCATGTAGATCATGAGGTCGATGGCGCTCCGCGCCACTCCGCAGCGCTCAGCAACGTCTTGCGGATCGGCGCCGTTGCGAATCAGGCGAAAAGCCTCGTCGTAGTGTCCTTCGCGCACTGGATTGACGACGGCCATGGGCGTTTGATCGGCAGAAGGGCACTCTTCTACAGCCATCGGGTCGCCACCGGTCATGCGCTGCAGAGCAGCGAATTCATCCCTTAGGGCCTGCTGAATGATGGTGTAGCTGCGCTGGGATTGCTGATTCAACATCTGAAGTTTGATCTGCGAGTGGAATGCGGGTTCGGTGCCGGGCCCGGCGACCATTCGGCCATAGCGCCGCCGGTTGACCACCAGTATGGCTATCAACACCAAACTGACGGACAAGGCCAGAAAGTCCATCAACACACCATTGTTGAGCTGATTGAGGGCGAAATCCATGGGGTCTCTTTCATCGTGGGCGCTTCAAGCGGAAGCGTTCGTGCGATACCGGTTGTCTTGCTTAGATAACGACATTGATCCGTTGGCCGGGTGCAGGTCTTTTCTCCTTGTCACCGGTGCCGCTCGTGTCGGGATCATGTTTTTCCCGCCTGTCGGTGGAATGGTCGTGGTGCTTTTCTTCCGATTGGGGGTCGCGACGGTTTTGACGATCGCGCTCCCGGCGCGTCCGGTGCACGCGGCTCGGTGAGTTGACCGTTGGTACGCGCTCCAATGGTCGCAGGCGATCTACCATGCTATCCGATCCTTCCGACCGCATCGTCATCGGCGGGCACCGGCATCAGCCCCTTCAATCAACACGTCCAATGCGCGTTCGCGTCAGTTTTCGATGATCCTCTCGCGCCGCAATTTATTGCGCAAATGAATAACGGCCTGGGAATGAATCTGCGATACACGCGACTCGGTAATATTCAGTACCTTACCGGTTTCCTTCATATTAAGCTCATCAAAGTAGTAGAGTGACAGGACGAGCTTTTCTTTTTCGGGCAATTGTTCGATCGCGCTGGCCAAGGCCGCTTTCAGTTCGTTCAGGTTTGTGACGGTCAGGGCGTCATCGGCGTCGTCGGCCAAATATTTTAACAGACGCCCCTTGTCGTTGGATTCGGAGTAACCCATCTCCTCGAAACTGATGAATGAGATACTGGATAAACCTTTGATCTTGTCCAGTTCGTTGAGATCGATCTGCATGGCGTTCGCAATCTCATGGTCCTCGACATCACGTCCCAGTCTTTGTTCCAGCATGGCATAGGTGTGGTCCATTTCACGAATCTTGCGTCGATTGGAGCGTGAGAGAAAATCGCGCGATCGAAGTTCGCTAAGAACAGCCCCCCGGATCCTGTGAGTGGCATAGGTGATGAATTTATTGTCGCGTCCGGGGTCGAAACGGTCGATCGCCTGAATCAAACCGATCACGCCGACATTGTAGAGATCTTCGATGTCGACGGTCGAAGGCAGGTGAATGGCCATCCGGTTGACGATGCGTTTTACATGCGGCAGATAGTCCGTCATCAGTTGGTTCCGATCAGGAACCATCTTCTTCTTTGGCTGTGCGGAGTACTTACGGGCTGCTTTCATTCGGGCACCTACTGACGTTTGGCGATTAAAGATTTTGTTAGTGATACATGCGAAAAGTGTGCCTATGCTATTTCCATGAAAGTTCTTCTTGAAAAATATGATGCCAGACCAGATGGCTGTCGCCACGTACCGCCGATTGAGACGGCAGCGCCCTGGTTTTACGGGCCAAATTGCGAAAACCGCGAGCGGCCTGGGATTCCGGAAAAGCATGCGTGGCGATGCGTTGTTGTTTGACGCAGGCCGTCATGATTTCGTCCTGCGGGATACAGCCGAAGTAGTCGACTTCGATGTCTAAAAATTTTTGGGCCACGATATTGAGCTGCCGAAATATCTCGCGCCCCTCGTGGTCGTTGGCGGTCTGGTTGACAATCAGTCGACAGCGTTTTTCTTCGTATTTGAGCGCCAGAACCTTCATCAGCGCGTAGGCATCCGTTATGGACGTGGGTTCAGGCGTGACGACGACCATGGTGTCGTGAGCGGACACGCTGAAATCGAGAACGTTGGCCGATATTCCCGCTGCGGAATCGATCAATAAGATGTCCACCGTATCCAGCAGACGGTCCAACTCATAGAGTATGCCGATTTTCTGGTCCCTGGAGAGCCGCGTCAATTCCTGGATGCCCGATGCCGCCGGCAGAATCTGCATACCGCCGGGACCTTTCACCACGATATCGTCAATACGTTTTTCACCGAGGATGACGTGCGATAAGTTGTATCGGGGCGTGAGACCGAGCAATATGTCCAGGTTGCCCAAACCCAGGTCGGCGTCCAGGATGAGGACCCGCTGGCCCGCGCGGCTCAGTTCAAAACCCAGGTTGGCAACGATGTTGGTTTTGCCGACGCCGCCTTTACCGCTCGTGATCGAGATCGCGCGTGTCGACGGACGCGTGTGTGTGCGATCGCCAGTGGGCGCCGTTACCCTATCCGGTCGTCGGGCGCTGAGCGAGATGACTTTTTCCGATGGTTGAATCGCTGACATTATTACTGTTTCCCTTGAAGCCACGGTCGCGGCTTGGCGTTGTGGCACTAATCGACCGCCCGTTCGTGATGGAGCATACCGGTGATCGACATGTGCTGCGGATTGCAATACCGGCAAGGTTTGAAACGGTTATTCAAAGCGTCGGCAAAAGATCCGAACATGACGATGTTTTCTTTGTTGATCAGCCGAATCCATTTACACCCGGACCGGTGAAAGATGTCGGAGTTCCTGTTCGCCAGATACTGCCCGCCGGAATCCGTCGCCACTCTGGGTGTGCGCCCAGCCGCCGGGCTTTCCTTTTCCGCCGGTGCCTGCATCAGGAGACGTGCGAAGAGATCCAGGGATGCGTCGGTCAAATCCTGAGGCACGTCCGGCCCGTTGCACAGGCCGACCACCGGAAGCGCTGCGGCGCCCAAGAACTGCAAGACGCCCCCCAGCCGTGGATTCAGGTCGGCCTTGGTCACAAGGACAGCCGCCATGTTCAGGTCGTCGCCCATGGCGGCCGACAGTTGCATGGTTTCCACCCGATTGTCGGCACCGACCACCAGCCAAACGGTCAAATCGTCAATGAGGGGCAGGTGGGTTTGGAACACCGCCGGTCTCTTGGCCTTGCTGGCGCCGAGAGCCGGTGTGTCCACCAGAATAACATCACAGGCGGCCATGCTTTGGAGCGCCTTTTCGAATTCGGCGGCGGATTTGGGGATTGCCAGGGGAATCTTCAGAATTTCGGCATAGATGAGAAGTTGTTCGCCGCCGCCGATCTTTTCGCGATCCAAAGAGATCATCCCGACCCGGCGGCCTTCTTCATGCTGCAGACGGGCGGCCAGCTTGGCAATCGTCGTGGTTTTGCCGACCCCGGCATTGCCCACCAGGGCAATTGTGTGAGAGGTCTCCGCAGAGAAGGGCCAGGGCATGACTTCCAGGCCGTTGGCCTTCAGGCGCTTGCGCATTTGCGCGTTCAGATCCGCCGCCGAATTTTCCCTCTGATCCTTGATTTCAGGACCTGAAGAAGTGTGCGTCATGACCGCCTCCTGTCGGAGGGCCCCGTTCGAGGCGGCTTCACGGGTGACGGCATTGCCGTCGCGCTGGCGAGAAGGCTTTTCGGGGCCGATCCTCACAATGTCACTGACCTTTTCATGCGCGAGGCTTGGAATTCCGCGACGCCTGTTCAGAGGCCGTTCCTGGAGATCAACGAACCGTCCGGTTCCCGGTCGCGTTACCGCTGGCGGCAGTTGGTTCTGAATGGCCCCGTCGACAGCCGCCGTCACCTCGACGCCGACCTGGCGCGATATCCCCAGCAGGCGGTTTTCTTTGCGGATGTCTTTCGCGGACAGGATAACGGCCTCGGCGCCCAGTTCGCGTTTGATCTGTCGCAGGGCTTCGGTCATGTTTTTGGCTTCAAAGCGTTTGATCTGCATCTTCAGTTAATCTCCACCACACCGATCGTCTGCACCTGGGCGCAGTTCATAACCTCGTCGTAAGAGAGCACGGCCAGGTTGGGCACGAGTCGATCGATCATACGTTTGAAATGAATCCGGACTTGGGCCGAACACAAAACGGCCGGCTGGCTGTTCAAGTTGACGAAAGCTTCGATATGACCGGAGAGGGCCTGGACAATCCGTTCCACCATCCGCGGATCCATGGCCAAAAAGCTGCCGTGTTCGGTGCGCTGGATCGATTCGGCGATCGTCGTTTCTATCTGCTGATCAAGCGTTACCACAGCAAGTGCGCCGGTAGGCCCGATGTAGGGCTTGACGATGCTGCGCGACAGGGCCTGCCGGACGTACTCCGTCAAGATATCCAGATCCTTGCTCATGGGCGCCCAATCGGCCAGTGTTTCCAAAATGGCCAGCAGGTCGCGGATCGAAACCTGTTCCTTGAGCAGGTTCTGCAGAACCTTCACGACACCGCCCAACGGTAGAAGGTTGGGTACGAGTTCCTCGACGACCTTGGGGTAGGATTCCTTGAGATGATCCAGCATGCGTTGCACGTCCTGACGACCGACGAGCTCATGTGCGAAACGCCTGATGATATCCGAAGTGTGGGTCGTCATGACCGTGGCGATGTCGACGACGGTGAATCCGTCGGCGATGGCCTTCTCGCGAAGCTCATCTTTGATCCAGACCGCCGGCAGGCCATAGGTCGGCTCGGTGGTCTGGACACCGTCGAGTTTGCCAACGGCATCCCCGGGGTCCATGGCCAGAAAATGATTCAAGACGAGATCGCCGCGGGCGATTTCATTGCCTTTCAGCAGCAGGCGATACTCGCCCGGCTGAAGCTGCATGTTGTCCTGAATATGGATCGGCGGGACGATGATACCGACGTCTTCCGCCATCTGGGTGCGAATGGTCCGGATGCGATTCAGCAGTTGGCCGTCCTGTTCGAGATCGACCAGGGGGATGAGCCCGTAGCCGACCTCGAGCGAGAGGATGTCAAGGGGCGGCAGGGCGTCCATACTTTCGGTGATCGGTACGCTCTCGACCGGGCTTTCCGTTTCCGGGGCTTCCTCGGAGAGCGCAAGCGTCGATTTGTAGATGGCATAGGCGATGCCGGCCGTAATGCCGGCCAGAATGAGAAACGGCAGTGTCGGCATGCCGGGAACAAGCGAGAAACCCACCAGCACAGCGGAGGCGATGCCGATGGCACGGTGGTGGAACATAACCTGGGTGGTAATATCACGTCCCAGGCTCGACTCGGAGCCGGCCCGGCTGACAATGATGCCGGCGGCCGTGGAGATCACCAGGGCCGGAACCTGGGAAACCAGCCCGTCGCCCACCGTCAGCAGCGTGTAGTTCTGCGCAGCTTCGGAGAAGCTAAGCCCGTTCTGCAGGACGCCGATGGTCAGGCCGCCGAATATGTTGATCAGGGTGATGATAATGCCGGCGATGGCATCTCCGCGTACAAACTTGTTGGCCCCGTCCATGGCGCCGTAGTATTCGGCCTCCCGCGCAATGGTCTCGCGCCGGGTGCGCGCTTCTTCTTCACTGATCAGCCCGGCGTTGAGGTCGGCATCGATGCTCATCTGCTTTCCCGGCATGGCATCCAGCGTGAAGCGGGCCGCGACTTCGGCGATGCGCCCCGCACCCTTGGTGATCACCATGAAATTGATGATTACCAGGATCAGAAAAACGATGATCCCGATCAGGTAGTTGCCGCCCACGACGAAATGGCCGAAAGCCTGAATGACCTTGCCCGCCGCACTCGTTCCTTCAGCGCCATGCATGAGGATGATGCGGGTCGAGGCGATGTTGAGGGCCAGACGAAAAAGCGTGGCCAGCAACAAAATGGATGGAAAGGATGAAAGTTGAAGGGGATGGACGATATACATCCCCACGAGCAGCACAATGATCGCTCCCGTGATGTTAAAGGACAAGAGCAGGTCCAGCACGAAGGGCGGCAGTGGGATGACCATCAGCACCAGAATGCCGACCACCAGGCTGGCCATGATGATATCGGCATTGTTGTTCAGGAAAGCCATTTGATCGGGGAGACTGTTTTCGTGGGCGTGTTCCATGGCCTTTTCCAGGATGAGTTGAGGTCAATCGCCTTAACCGACAGGCCCGAAATTTTGCAGGAACCATGCCTGAAGAAGGGGCGTCTCCGGAAAAAACGCCCTTCCGGCATTTATCCCGAATAGCTACATGATTTCAGGCTGATAGCGATGAGGATGCCAGTGTCAGGAACAACCCGGAAAACGGATGACGCGGCCTCACAGGAGCGGTCACGTCAATACCGCCGATGGCTGTCAAGCTTTTGACAGCGATGGATCGGGCTTGTCCGGGGCATCGACCCCGGCTGCACCCGGATCGGGATCGAATGACGGATGCCCCTTTTCTTCAGCCCGAGGAGCGAATCCCTTTGAGCCGATAGACATGGGCCAAAACTTCAGCGATGGCCTGATAAAGTTCCACGGGCACCGGATCGCCGATTTCGGTGGCTTTATAGAGCGAACGGGCCAGCGGTTTGTTTTCAACCAAGGGCACGTCATGGGCCTGGGCCGTTTCACGGATGCGCCGGGCCATGTGGTCGGCGCCCTTGGCCACCACCTCTGGAGCGGCCATGGTGTCGGCATCGAACCGGATCGCGATCGCCAGGTGGGTCGGGTTGGTGATGACCACATCGGCTTCCGGCACCATTTCCATCATCCGCCGGCGAGCCATTTCGATCTGCATGCTGCGGATACGGGCTTTGATCTGGGGGTCCCCGTCCATCTGCTTGCGCTCTTCCTTGATTTCCTGCTTGGTCATCATCAATTCCTTCTGATGCTGCCAGCGCTGATAGCTGAAATCCGCAGCCGCCAGAACGATAAGCCCCAGGCAGACGAAGAAAGCGATTTTAAATGCGGCTTCGCCCGTAAAAACCATGATGGCAGCGACATCCATCTGCGTCAGGGCGGGGATGACATCCAGATCCCGCTTGAGAATCAAATAGGCGATGGTGCCGATAAACAGGATCTTGAACACCGATTTCCCCAGCTCGACCAGGGATTTGAGGGATACAAGCCGTTTGATCCCGCTCCAGGGGTTGATCTTTTTGAAATCGGGCGCCAGGGCGTCTTCCTTGAGCAGGAAACCGAACTGCGAAACATTGGCGAGAATGCCGACGACCACGAGTAGCAGCATGATCGGCATGAGTATCACGATCACTTGATCGAAGCACCACCGGGCCAGGGCGCTGGCGCTGAGGGCGTCCTGCAGCACGGGGGCGTTCAGCTGCTGGTAGCTGCCGGCGATCAGGACCTCCATCCGCTGGAACATGAAGCCGCCGGCAAAATAAAAAAAACCCAGCGCCGCCAACAGGATCATGGCGGAAGGAATCTCACGGCTCTGGGCCACCTGCCCCTTTTTGCGGGCATCCGCTATTTTCTTGGGGGTGGGCTTTTCGGTGCGGTCGCTCTTGTCGCTGGCCACGCGCCCTCCTTAGGGACCCATCAAGCGGATCACGCCATTGAGCTGGGTGCCGAAATCCCGGAAAAGCGCGATCAGAAAGAGACGGCAATACGGCAGACTGAAAATGACAAAGGCAAGTCCCACCACGATCTTCAGCGGCATGGCCACGATGAAGATGTTCATCTGGGGAACGGTCCGGGCCAGCAGTCCAAAGGCCACGCTGGTCAGGATCAGCACGACAATCACGGGGGCGCCGATCTTGACCGCGATGACGAACATGGCCCCGGCCGTGTCGAACAGGTGATTGATGACCGGGGCCGACAGCCTGAAATTGAACAGCGGCAAGAGATGGAAACTGTCCACCATGCTGCGGAAAAACCAGTGATGGGCATCGATGGTGAGAAAAATCAGCATGGCCATCAGATTGTAGGCCTGGGCCAGGATGGGAATCTGCAAGCTCGTGGCCGGGTCCATGATGTTGGCGATCGCAAGCCCCATCTGATAGCCGGCGATCTGGCCGGCCATCTGCACCCCGGCGAACAGAAGTCTTACGAGCAGGCCAAGGCAGGCCCCGAGCAGAACTTCGCCCGTGGCGCCGACGACCAGGAGGGCCCAGTTTTCCAAACCCGCCACACGACCGAGGTCAAGGACCGGGAAGATGGCCAAGGCAATGGCCAGCGCCAGTCCGGCCTTGATCATGACCGGAAGGTTGCGACTGCTGAAGACCGGCATGGCGGCCAGAATGGCGACAACCCGCAACAAAACCATAAAAAAGAGCATCAGTTGGTCGAAGGGAAGGCGCAGCGCGAGCATCACAAAGGCCGTTTCGCTAACGAAGCATGTCCGGCATGCCGATGAGCAGGTTTTGCAGGAAGTCGATCAGAACCTGCAGCATCCAGGGGAAAGCCACCAGAAGCGCGACCGCCACGGCCAGCATCTTCGGAATGAAGGTCATGGTCATCTCGTTGATCGACGTAGCCGCCTGAAAGATACTGATCACCAGACCGGTAACCAGTCCGGCCAGCAGCATGGGGGCCGCCAGAATGATGGTGGTCTTGATGGCTTCCAGGAAAAACCCCGTGACGAATTCCGGTGTCATGGCCGAACGCCCCCCTTCAGGCAAAACCTTTCACCAAAGACCCGACGATCAGATGCCAACCGTCGGCCAGAACAAAAAGCATCAGCTTGAAAGGCAGAGACACCATAACCGGTGGGAGCATCATCATCCCCATGGAAAGCAGCACGCTGGCCACCACCATATCGATAATCAGAAACGGCACATAGAGCATAAACGCCATCTGAAAGGCGGTTTTAAGCTCACTGATGATGAACGAGGGGATCAGAACACTGGTGTCCACGTCTGCCATGGCCCGCGGCCGTGGGCGCTTGGCCACTTCGATCATCATGGCCAGGTCTTTTTCGCGGGTCTGTTTGAACATGAAGGCGCGTACCGGTACGATGGCCCGCTCCAGCGCCTCACGCTGTGAAATGGTTTTGTCCAGATAGGGCTTGAGCGCATTTTGATGCACGTTCTGCCAGACGGGGGTCATGATGAAAAACGTCAGGAACAGGGCCAGTCCGATAATGATCTGGTTGGGCGGCATGGACTGGGTGCCGATGGCCTGGCGCAGAACCGACAGGACAATGGCGATCCGCGTGAAGGACGTCAGCATGATCAAAATGGCCGGCGCCAGGGACAAAACGGTCATCAACAGAAAAATCTGCATGACCACCGAGGTCTGGCCCGGATCGTCGGCCGCATCCATCGCAATGCTGATGAACGGGGCCTCCGTGGTTTCCGCCGCCTGAACCGGCGCAGACATAAAGATGA
>JASJCV010000064.1 GCA_030065275.1 Desulfobacterales bacterium
AGAATACCGTCAAGGGTCTGCAGGCAGAGATTCCATCCGCGCCCTTTGCGTTCGACCCGCTCGAGAAAGTGCACGCTCTGCAGATTATGCTGGAAGCCCCCGATGCCGTGGTTTTCGCAGAGACGACTCAGAAACCGCTCACCGTCATGACCAAAGGGCGTGTGCCCGATATCGTGTCCCAGCGCAATGGCTTCAATCAGGTCCTCGTTGAGCCCCAGAAACCGGCCGATGGTGCGGGCAATCTTGGAGACCAGCTGGACGTGAAGCACCCGGTGGGTGATGTGGTCGTTTTTGATCAGATAGAAGACCTGAGTCTTGTCGATATAACGTGTGTAGGCCAGCGAATGCAGGATGCGATCCACGTCCAGCGAATAGTTCTGCCGGTAGGCGCCACGGCGTTCGTCTTCGGGATGGCGCCGCACGGCCCGTGCGGAAACGGCGGCTACCGGTGAGAGGATCTCTTCCTCACGCTGGTTGAGGGCCGAGCGGAGCAGGTCCAGGGCGTCGTCTTCAAATCTCTCCATTCGCGATCATATCCTCCATGAGACGGTCATAGTCGATGCCGGCCTCCCGGAAGCCTTCTTTGCCGTATTTCATGTTGGCTTCGAACACCCCGAAACGGCCTTCGTGCTGATAAATGTCCATGCCGACGTCCGTCCACCCGCAGCGCCGGGCGGTGCGGCGGGCCAGGGCGATGGCGGCTTCCGGCACGGCATCCAGTCGGATCTGTCCGCCGGCGGCGAGATTGCTGCGGAATTCGCCCGGAGACGCCACCCGCCAGTAGGCATGCACGGCGCGGCGGCCGATAACCACCACCCGGATGTCACGATCGAGCGGCAGGTATTCCTGAATATAGGCGGCGCGGGTCTGGCGGCAATACGCCGTTAGCTCCTCCGGGGTGCGGATGAGAAAGACGCCTTTGCCCAAAGCCGAACCGCGCGCGACCTTGGCCACCATCGGAAAGCTGAAATCCGAAGGGATGCGCCCCATCTGGTGCTTGCCGTAATAGACCCGGGTACGTGGGTGGGGGATGTCCAGGAGATCGAACAACGCGGTCTGCTTGATTTTGTCCTGGACGCATTTGTAGGTGTGGTAGCTTGGAAACAGGGACTTGCCCATGGCATCCAGCAGATCGGCATAGAAAACCGAAGGGTAATAGATCTTCGGCGCCGCCAGGATGACCTGCCGCTCCTCGAGTGTATAGTCGCAGAAGTTTGACCGGACGCCGAGGGTGCGAACGTTGCGGCAGCGGCGCAGCCGTTTTTCCAGAGCAATCGCTTGGGGCACGCTATCCTTCCTGGCGTTGGTTTCGATTCCCGCCGGCCGCGGCCTCGATTCCCCAGCTTGCCGCCGTCAGTTCGGCGGACGGATGCGAAACGCAGACGGCGCGACCGGCCTGTTCGGAAAGAGGCGCTGGGCATCGAGGACCAGCCGCCCCTCCGTACCTTCCAGTTCCAGCCTGCCAGGCAGGCTGAAACCGTCTACCGACTGGTGGTCGGCCAGCCAAACGCGATAGCGCCGGTTCCCGTGGACGTTCAGGCGCTCGACGCCGGTTAGCCGGCCGCTGGGCGCATCCACCCACAGCCGGGCCACCGTGCCCTTGAAACGCCGGCTGAGCCGGACCGTATACTCCCCCGCGGCCGACGTTTCCACCTGGGCAGCATGGTATTCGATGCCCGGCGGCCGGCCGACCATCAGGTCATAGAGGTCGCGGCAGGAGATATCCACCGGGAAAAAACGTCCGATGCCGCCGTCACCCACCGGCTTGCGGTAATACTGCCCCTCGCTGTGCACGATGGCGGTCAAATAGCGCTCGTCGCAGGCCAGTGACAGCACCGGCATTCCAAAAGGCGTCCGGGCATCGAAGCGCACGCGGCCGGGCGGCGCGCCGGCCCAGACCGCCCGGTCCAGGGTACGGCGACGGCCGTCCAGCGTCATCGACGCTTTGCCGATCCATTTGGCGGCGGCCAGGTCCGTATTGACATCGTACAGCGCCGTCACCATCTCGCGGGTGGCCAGGCTGTCGTACTGCGGCTCCGGAGGAACCGCAAGCCCAGCGCAGGCGTTCAGGCCGAACAGAAGCGCGATCGCTATCAGCAGATTCCCGGCGGGGGCCGGCTTGAGGCGCTGCGGACGCGCCCTGTCTCGCGCACGGTCGCGGCCGGAAAACGGCGTGACGTTTGCGATGCCCCGCAAAGTCTAAATGCCCTCGCGCTTGAGGGCGTCGATTTTGGGTTGGATTTTTTGGCGTTCGCTGTCTTCCTTGCGCAGGGACAGCGATTTAAGGTAGTAAATCAGCGCGTTGGCTTTGTCACCCAGCTTCAGGTAGGCATCGCCGACATGCTCGCTGATGACCGGATCATCGGGCACCAGTTCGGAGGCCTTCAACAGCCACTTCAGGGCCTCTTCGTAGTTGCCCTTTTTGTAGAAAACCCACCCAAGGCTGTCGGTGATGTAGCCGTCGTCCGGTCGCAATTCGAGGGCCCGGCGTATCAGCGCCTCGGCCTCATCGAGGTTAATGCCCATATCCGCATAGGTATATCCGAGATAATTGAGCGCATTGGCGTGATCGCCATTGATCGCGATCACGCGCTGCATGGCGGCGATGGAATCCTCCTTGCGCTTCATTTTGTCGTATACCACGCCCAGCCGGAAATGCGCCTGTTCGCTGTCGGGCACCGCCTCGATAACGCGCAAGAGATAGCGTTCCGCCTCTTCGAAGCGCTCGGCCTCCTCGTAATAGTATCCTAAGTAAAGAAGGAATTCCGTATTCGCCGGCTGTTTGGCCAGCGCGGCTTCGAGGTGGGCGATCGCCTGGTCAAAGCGGTCTTCCTCGGCGTGCCGTGAGGCAATCTGAAGCGTGGCCTCACCGTAGAAACGACTTGACGGGCTGACGGACCGAAACGCCGTCAGCGCCCGCGCGCTATCGTTGAGGCCGTTGAAGGACACCCCCAGCAGATAGTGCAGATCGATGTAGTCGGGGTGCAGGGCGATCAGCGGGGTCAGGAGGAAAATGGCATCGCGGTAACGCTCCGGTTCGATATAGAAGCGATAAATGCCGCGGATCAGATCATTCTGGCTGATATCGGACGCGCGCGCCCGCAGGATTTCCTCGGCCTTCGCCTCCCGGCCGCTGTCCCGCAGAAAAAGCGCGTACCCGAATAACGCCCGATTGTTCTGGGGGTTTTCCTGGAGAAGCTCCTCATAGAGTTGCACCGCTTTTTCTTGATACTGGCCGGATGTGAGCTCGGTGGTATAGAGCTCGATGAGTTCGAACCGCGCTCCTTCCAACTCCGGTTCGATGGCCAGTGAGCGGCGAAAGGCCTTTTCGGCCTCAAGCGGTTGGTTGCGCTGACGATAGACTTTGCCCAGAAAAAAATACCCGGCATAGGCATTGGGAAAACGTTGCACAAAGCGGCTGAAAAGATCGTAGGCTTCGTCCCATTGGGCATCCTCGATATACAGGTTGCCCAAAAGCAGATAGATGTCCTGGTTGTCCGGGTCTTGAGCCAGTATGCGGGCATAGATGCCTTTGGCGCGCTCGTGTTGCTTGCGGCTTTGAAGCAGGCGCCCGACCAGATTGAGCGCTTCGACATCATCGGGCTGCTCTTCGAGCAATGCTTCGAGCAGCGCCAGCGCAGCCTCGTCATCTTTTAGCTGCAGATATAAAACCGCCGTTTCCCGTTTCAGCAATCTTGAATCGGGATCCAGCGCCATGGCTTTCTGCATGAATTCCAGCGCGGCCTGCCCTTCGCCCTGATCTCGCAGAAGCTGTGCTTCGGTGTAGTAATAGAAGGCATTGGGCTGGATGGAGCCCTCGGCCGTCCTCGCGGATGATTTCGTGGCGCTCGATGTCGAGCACCCTGCCAGCAGCGCAACACATAAAAACAGGATTGCGCCCCATGGGCACCAGAGGTTTTTCATCATTTCACTTTCTATCGGGGCGCCGGCAGGCCCCCAAGGCGCCTTGCCGACGGTAAAGTTCGGATGCGCTATTCGGCTTCCTGCCCTTCGGTGTAGGCCGAAAAATCGGGAATTTCACGCTTAAAAAATTCCCGCATCTTTTTGATGATGTTCTTCTCGACCTGCCGCACGCGTTCGCGGCTGATACCGTAGCGGTCGCCGATTTCCTGCAGCGTTACCGGGGTGTCCGAAAAGATGCGCAGATCGAAAATCTCTTTTTCACGGTCGGTCATGTTTTTGCGGAATTCATCAATTTTGTTATGCAGCAGCACCTCGATTTCTTTTTTGGCGACTTGATCTTCGGCCGAGACGCTTTCCGTGCTCAGAAATTCGATGCGTTCGGTATCCGAATCGTCCTTCAGGGGGGCATCCAGCGAAACGTCCCATCCGTCCAGGCGCTGGTCCATATCGACGATCTCTTTCTCTGAAACCCCCAGGCGCTCTGAAAGCAGTTTGGGTTTGGGGTCGAAACCCTGCTCGATTAATTTTTGTTTTTCCTTTTTTAGCTTGAAAAAGAGTTTGCGTTGCCCCTGGGTGGTGCCAATCTTGACCAGTCGCCAGTTATCCATGATGAACTTGAGAATGTAGGCCTTGATCCAGAAAGAGGCATAATATGAAAATTTCACGTTCTTGTACGGATCGAATTTGCGCACCGCCTGCATCAGGCCGATATTACCCTCCTGAATCAAATCGAGCAGATTCTGCATCCACACCCGCTGGAATTCAAGGGCGATCTTCACGACCAGACGAAGGTTGGACGTCACCAGCGAATAGGCCGCATCCTTGTCGCCATATTCCCGCACGCGGATTCCGAGTTCACGTTCCTCTTCCCGGGTCAGGAGACGGTAGTTGCTGATTTCGGCCAGGTAGCGCTGAAGCGGGTCGAATTTGACCAGGGCCTTGTCACTGCTGGCCGAAGCCTTGGCTTTGGGTTTGGATTTGGCTTTGGCCTTGCGGCCGGGAACTGGCGCGAGCACTTCGGGATCCAGACGCGTGCGGCGTGCGCGCTTGGCCCGGGGGGTCTTCTTTGACCGGGATTTGGTGGACGCGGCCGCTGTTTTCTTCTTTTTGGCAGACGCCGCGGATGAGACCGCTGTGCCTTCCTTTTCGTGTCCGGCCGGCTTGGATGCCACTTTGGGGCGAGGGATCGGTTTCTTGCGGGCTTTTCCTGCCTTGGCCTTGGCAGCCGGTCGCTTCTTGGATAAAGGCGTTTTGGCGGTCGTGCGTTTTACGTTTTTTTTCTTTGCTTTTGGAGTCATGGCGCCTTTGGTTTGATTGCTACCCGAAGATTTGGGGCCGCATGTTCACGGCGGCGGTTGTCAAAAGATGCAGGGCGGGAATGCATTTGCTTGGGCTGGTATATTAATGGGCTGCGGTTCGGTCAGGATCAAACTTGTCCCGATTTGTTTTCTATGGACAATGAAAAAAGCGTATGCTAACGAGCGGTTTCACTCGGGCCGCCGGCGGAGCCCCTCCGGTCAGCCCGGGGCCACCGGGGTCGAAGAACGCTGACGGCTTTGAAGCAATGCGCCTGTAGCTCAGTTGGATAGAGCAACGGACTTCTAATCCGTAGGTCGCAGGTTCGAATCCTGCCAGGCGTACCAACTGACTTCACGATCGTTTGCCTCCCAAAGATGCGAATGGAGGACCGGCTGGCGCCTCAGTTCGCCATGGGCCGTTCATCGACGCGATCCATTTAGCGGCCAGCCTGATCGGCTCGATTACGCGTGGCTCGATCCAATCGAATCCGGAACATACCATGTTCAATTCCGATAAGTCAAAGGCATTTCGCCCCGTCGAACTTCCGGCGCCCTTCGGCGGTAATAAACTGTATTTACAACAAAGACTTGAATTGATACAAAGTTAAGCATTACGCGCCTGATGGCCGGCGATCGTTTTTTTTGAGACGGCCGGCCGCCGGCTCGTCCACGATGGCCGCGCTCCGGCGGCGATCGACAATTGAAACCAAAGTAGTTGGCGATGGGCAAGAATCGCGACAACCGTGACGACAACGCGGACTTCCGCAGCCTCTCATTCGATGTCTGCACGGTCAAGGCCCTCATGGCCTCGACCAACCGCTACAAGACCCTCTTCGAGAGTGCCGGCGATGCCATCTTCGTCATGGATTTCAAAGGCCAGATCATCGATGGCAACCGGGTCGCCTGCGAGAAATTGAGACTGCCGCGCAATGACATGCTCAACAAGACGACGATGGAAATCATCTCGCCTGAACACGCGCCTTTCTGGCCCGAGCGCATGGATGAACTGCGGCGGTTGCGTCACATCATCTTTGAGACGGCACTCCAGGCCGAGGATGGCACGGTCGTGCCGGTGGAAGCCAGCTGCCGGGCGATCGAATATGACAACCAGCCGGCTGTGCTGACCATCGCCCGCGACATCACCGAACGCATCGAGGCCGAAAAAGAAAAAGCCAAACTGCGCTCACAACTGCGGCAGGCGCAGAAAATGGAGGCTATCGGCACATTGGCCGGCGGCATCGCCCATGACTTCAACAATATTCTCCAATCGATTTTCGGCTATACCGAAATCGCCGGCATTCATGCCAGCCAAGGCAAAAATCCCGCCGGGGCGCTGGACAATATCCTTACAGCCAGCCAGCGCGCCAAAGGTCTGATCAATCAGATTCTCTCCTTCAGCCGGCAGAGCGAACAGGAGAAACAGGCCGTCCAGATCAACTTGATCGTCAAGGAGGTGCTCAAACTGATAAGAGCATCCCTGCCGGCCACCATCGAGATCAAGGGACGCAACCTCAACACGGACGCTGTCGTGGAGGCTGACCCGATTCAGATCCACCAGGTCATGATGAACCTGTGTTCCAACGCCCACCACGCCATGCGCAAGGACGGCGGCGTTCTCGAGGTCAAGTTGGCAGACATCGACATCGGCCACGACAAAGCGGCACAGTTGGGCGGAATCACGGAGGGCCCCTACATCGAATTGACCATCAAGGATTCTGGCCACGGCATCCCCAACGAATACATGGAGCGGATTTTCGACCCCTACTTCACGTCGAAGGAAAAGGGGGAGGGCACCGGTTTAGGCCTGGCGGTGGTTCACGGCATCATCAGCTCGCACGGTGGGGCCATCACGGTGGAGAGTGAAGTCGGGAAAGGCACGACGTTTCACGTGATCTTCCCCAAAAAAAAACAAATCAGCTCCCAGGACAAACCCGCCGCAATCGATACGCCTGGGCGCCAGGAAGGCACCGAGAAGCTTCTCTTCATCGACGACGAGCCCGCCCTAATCGATATTGGCAAGGAAATCCTCTCATCGCTGGGCTACCAGGTGACGTCCTGCACGGCCAGCGACGAAGCCCTGAGCCTCTTCAAGGAAAACCCGGAGCGTTTCGACCTGGTCATCACCGATCTGACCATGCCCAAAATGACGGGGGACCTCCTGGCCCAGGAAATCATGCGGATTCGCCCTGACATTCCGGTGATTCTTTTTACGGGGTATAGCGATCTCGTATCGCGGGAGCGCTTCAACCAACTGGGTATCCGGGACTGTCTGATGAAACCCCTGACGCGCAAAGACCTGGCCGAATCAATCCGCCGGGTGCTCGATCAGCCGCCCGAAACGACCGAGGATCAGGCCGACGACAATTGAATACCGGCGCCCCCGCGCCACAGGCATTGACCAACCCATGGACACACTGGTGACACTGATAAAAATGGCCGCGGTGCTGATCGCGGCCATCATGCTCGGCAATTGGTTTCTGAGCGAAGTCAAATCCGCCCGGGCCCGCCGCAAGCCCTGGTATAGCCCCTACCTCACTCCTCCCGGCGTGGCGATTCTCCTGATTGCCATCGGGCTGCCGCTGATCATCTGGTACTGGCGCGGTTAGCCCCAAGAACGCGATGCCGCAGTTCAGCTGGCATCGGCGGGCGTTGCGGCGCTGTCCTCCTCCGCGACGGATTCCTCCCGGGCCCAGAGATAGCGCCCGTATTTATAATAACCCTGGACGTTGGTCATACGCGGATCGCTTTGCGCCGGCAGGGTGCGGATGTTGCCGGTGATCAGCGGCTGGAGATGGCCGAAAAGCTCTTTGCTTCCCCCGCCGGTCATGAGGATGGTCTCGATGTCCCAATCCCCCGACCAGATCCGATCGAGGTCCCCGGATACGGTCGAAGCCAATTGCGTGTAGATCTGATCCCTGATCTTGGAAAAATTGAATCCCTGCCCGCGCATCTTGATGGTGCCGTTCCGTACGGCGCGGTAAAGGCGGTAGAGTTCGACGTTGACCCCGCTGTTTTCGCGCAGTTTGTTGGCAATGACCGCATAGGCCTTGGAAATTCCAGTGTCCATCGTGCGGCTGCTGCGCTCGACATACCGCAGGCGGTCGACCACGGTATAGTCCGTGGTCCGGAAACCGATGTCGACGATGCCGATCTTCTGCCGGGCCAGCTCGCTGTCGACGATCGCCCCGGCGTCGTCCATGATCAAATTGAGCAGGCTGCCCATGGGCTGGGGCAGCAGCTGTACGCGTTCAATCTGGATCTTTTTCGTGATCCGGCCGCCGTCCGGGCTGTGATAGGTAATGGTGTGACGTCCTTTGAGGGCGTCGCGGAAGCGGTCATGGTACTGCTTATAGAAACCGACCGGCAGCCCCGAGACGAGGCTGATCGGGGTTTCCGGCACCTCTTCGTTTTTGAGAAACAGCCCCGTCACCGTCAGCGTCAGGAGCCGGGCAAAATCCGCCACCATGCGTTCCTGGTCCAGGGTGAAGGCCACGGCGTCCGATTGCTGTTCGGCCAAATCGCCGATGAAATAAGACTTGCCGTCCAGGGTGACATGAAAATACTCCGTCAGTGAGCGTTCCTGAAAATCGACCCAGAACTGGATGTCGGTGGCGTCACCGTAAATGGATTTGAAGACGACCGATTCCTGACCGTCCGTGGCTTTGGTGAATCCGAATCCCACATCGATACCGATGATTTGCATACCGGCCTCCCTGGGTGTTGGCAATGGAAGAAAAGAGTGACCGTCCGGTCAGGATGGGCGGTGTTGGCCTCATGGGCGCCATGTATAACGGATTGCCAGCGGGAAGTCAAAAAAGATCGCGTAGGAATCAGGACCGCTAAGTGGCCGGGTTAAGGGCGTTTGCCGACCGCCAGGGTCACGATCCGGAAGGGCAGTTCGACGATAAATTCGAGGATGAAGCCTGCCAGGATCAGAACGACGCAGGCGGGTCCTTTGAGGAATCGAAGCCGCTGCCTGATGGCTTGGATGTCGATCGGCACGAGGCGCTCCGCGATGGTTGAAGGATCGGTTTCGCTGCCCTTCGGGCGGAGCATCCATACCATCTCACCCGCATGAATGCAAACGGAGGCCGGCCGCGGCCGCAAAGACCGGGCCCGCGATTGACAGCCCCCCTGTGGCGTGGTTGAGTGAATATGTTACCCAACCGCTAGGAGGCTGACAGATGAGCACCAATCAGATGAATCTCGTGTTTCTCGAAAACCTGGAGTGGTTCGACGACACCGGCCAGGAACTGGTCCGCCGCATCCCCGAGGAGGGGTCCGGCGAAATCAAATTCGGCGCCCAGCTGACCGTCAGGGAAAACCAGGCCGCCGTCTTCTTCTACAAGGGCAAAGCCCTGGAAGCCTTCGGTCCGGGACGGCACACACTCAAAACAGGCAACATTCCCATCCTGACCAAAATCGCCAGCCTGCCTTGGGGCCTTTCGAGTCCGCTGCGGGCCGAGGTCTATTTCGTCAACATGAAGACGTTCACCAATCTCAAGTGGGGCACACGCGATCCGGTGGCCTTTAAGGATTCGCAGCTGGGACTCATCCGGCTGCGGGCTTTCGGCGTTTTCAACCTGCAGGTGTTGCAGCCCGTCCTGATGATCAACCGCCTGGTGGGAACGCAGGGCATCTTTACCACCGAAGCGATCGAAGAATATCTCAACCGGGTCATCGTCTCACGATTCAACGACTATATGGGCGAAACCCTCGACTCCATCATCAATCTGCCCGCGCAATACGACGAGCTTTCCGCCGGCCTGGTCCAACGGCTCACCGAAGATTTCAGCCATTTCGGCCTTGGGCTGGCCCACCTATACGTCAACGCCATCACCCCGCCGCCCGAAGTGCAGCAGGCCATCGACGACCGCAGCCGCCTCGGGGTGTTTGAGGACATGAACAAACTCATGCAGATGAAAGCCGCCATGGCCATGGAAACGGCCGCGGGGGCCGGCGGCGACGCCGGGGCCGGCATGGGCGCCGGCATCGGCTTGATGCTGCCGGCCATGTTTGCCCAGCATTTTGGGGGGGCGGCCGGCGCCAGGGAGCCTGCCGCAAGCCAGACCCCGTGCGCGGAATGCCGGGGATCAATCCCGGCCGAAGCCCGGTTCTGCCCGCACTGCGGCCATCAGCAACTGGTTTTTCGCCAGTGCATCCATTGCGGCAAGAACCTCACGCCCAACGCCCGTTTCTGTTCACGTTGCGGCCAGGAAACGGAATCACCTCCCGCCGAGCGGGTCTGCGGGAAGTGCCGCGCCACGAATTTAAGCGATGCGGTCTACTGCGTGGCCTGTGGTGAACACCTCTAAGCTGCGCATCGAATACCAGTGCCCTCAATGCGGCGCCCCGGCGGAGTTGTCCGAAACCGACCGACTGTTCAGCTGCGCCTTCTGTCGGGTGAAGTCCTACCTGCTCGCCAGCGGCTATTTCCGCTATCTGCTCCCTCACAAGGCAACCGCAGATCAAGCCTTGTTCTACTTTCCTTATTGGCGCTTTCGCGGCATGCTCTTCGCCTACGGGCCCGAGGGGGTGTCCCACCGTTTCGTCGACGCCAGCCACCAGGCGGTCGCCCGCGGTGATTTTCCCATATCCGTGGGGCTTCGCAGCCAAGCGCTCAAACTGCGGTTCGTGTCGCCGGACACCCCCGGCCATTTTATCCGCCCGCAAGTCGACGCCGCAAGGGCGACGGAACAGCTGGCGGGTCGCTTCACCCAGGAATTTCCAAGGCCAATCCTCCAGCAGGCGCAAGTGGGCGAGACGCTCAGCATGATCTACGCGCCATTTTACGTCGGTGATGGCCTGGTCGATGCCATCCTGAACCGACCCACCGGCCACCGTCCGGATGCCGCTGACCTTACGGAAGCATTGCCGGGAGGAGCGCCGGACTGGCGCATCCGCTTCCTGGCCACCCTCTGCCCCGCCTGCGGCTGGGACATGCAGGGTGAGCGCGATGCCCACGTGCTGGCCTGCCGCAACTGCCAATCGCTGTGGCAGCCGGGCCGGAGCCGTTTCGAACGCGTGGGCTTCGCCCGGGTCCCATCATGCTCGACCGAGGCAATCTATCTGCCCTTCTGGCGAATCAAGGCCGAAGTCGGGGGGTTGGCGCTCGAAAGCTACGCGGATCTCGTGCGCGCGGCCAACCTGCCGCGCGCCCTGCAGCCCGGCTGGGAAACCCTCCCTTTCCGTTTCTGGTCGCCGGCCTTCAAGGTGCGGCCCGCGGTTCTGCTGCGCCTGGCCCGCGCCTTGACCCTGGTCGAACCCTTCGCGGCCAAGGAACCTACACTCCCCGAAGAGCAGATGCTGACGGTCAATCTCCCCGTCACCGAAGCGCTGGACATCATCCGGATCAACCTGGCCGGGTTTCTGCGTCCGGCCAGCCGGGTTCCCGACCTGCTGCCCGGCCTCACGATCCGGCCGCGGAAATATCTCCTGGTCTATCTGCCTTTCGAAGCGCGACAGCACGATCTCGTGAACGACGATCTGGCGATTGCCGTCAGCCGCTCCCATCTGCGATTGGCCGCCAATTTATAGCCAATCGTCCGCAGGACCGTCTTCAGCGAATGGCATTGGCCCGTTTGCCCCTGCGGCCGAATCGATAGCCCCACTGGAGCGGCGCCGTTCAACCCGGCCCCTCGGGTGTCGAAATCATATGGCTAAGGTGGCCAGCCGCACAGGCGCAAAGCGTTGGCCAGGGGCTCGCGGACACAACGCCAGAGAACCCGAGCGGCATCGTTTGGGATTCAGCAGGGGCTCAGCGCATAGCCGGCATCGCGCAGGGCCTGTTCGACTTCAGCCACATGCGCTTCACCACGGGTCTCGAGTTCGAGTTCGACCACGGTGACGTTGATGGGCAGATCCCTCCGGCTGCGGTTGTGGTAAATATGCAGGACATTGGCGTTGCGGTTGGCGATCTCCGCCAGAAGACCGGCCAGCGCGCCGGGTACGTCGCGCAGCTCGACCCCCACGCGCATGATGCGCCCGCTCTGGGTCAGGCCCCGGCTGATGATCCGGCCCAAGAGGGGGCTGTCCAGATTGCCGCCGCTGATCATCAGAACCGCCTGGTTGCCGGGAGCCAGTTGCACGACACCACTCATCAAGGCTGCCAGCGGAGCAGCTCCCGCCCCTTCGGCCACGATTTTCTTGCGCTCCATCAGAAGCAGAATGGCGGCGGCGATGCGGTCCTCGTCCACGCAGACGATCTCGTCCACCATGGTGCGAATGATCTCGAATGGGATCTGGCCGACCTGACGGACATTGATCCCGTCGGCGATCGAGGGTTGGCTGACGACACAGGTCACCTCCCGGTTCTCCAGGGCCGCCGTGGCCGAGGGGCAAACCGCCGTTTCCACGCCAATGATCCTCACGGAGGGCTTCAAGCTCTTGGCGGCCAACGCGATGCCGGCGAGAAACCCGCCGCCGCCGACCGGCACGATGAGCGTATCGACCTGGGGCAGATCCGCCAGGATCTCGAGCGCGGCGGTCCCCTGCCCCGCGATGATCTCGGGATCATCGAACGGATGGATGAAGGCGCGCCCCTCCTGAGCGAGGCGCTGGGCCGCGGCAATGCTTTCCGACACATTGCGGCCTTCGATGATGACCCTGCCGCCATAATTCCGGGTGGCCTCCTGCTTGGTGATCGAAGCTCCCCGGGGCATCACGATGGTGGCCGGCACATCGGCCTGACGGGCGGCCAGGGCGACACCTTGCGCGTGATTGCCCGCCGATCCGGCCACCACGCCCAGCGGCGGCAGACGGTTGCCCCGGGCCATGATCGTGTTGAGGGCCCCCCTGA
>JASJCV010000065.1 GCA_030065275.1 Desulfobacterales bacterium
GCGGCTGGTGGGGATCGCCGTGGTTATGGTCGAGGTCAGGCGCTGCAGGTGTTCCTTGAAGCCGGTTGCGGCGGCATTGTTCGCCTGCGGCGAAGCCGCCGCATGAATGCCGTCCGGATCGTCGATACGCTCGAGCAGTGCGATATGCTCGGCGGTCACACCGAGCACCAGAACGGCTCCCGGCACCTGGACCATGGCGATGTTTTTCTTGACCCCCAGATGGGCGTTCTCCAGAACACGAATACGGCGGCCGCTCCTTCCGCTGCCAGCGTGCAATTGTCGACGCAGGTAGACATTCAGAAAAACCAGACCGCCTACGATCAGCACGAGCACGGCGATCATCTGCAATCCATCGGCCAGCATCGGGGTCGTGTTCATCGCAACTGCTCCACGCGCTCCATGGGGCTGATGATCTCGGTGACCCGGATCCCGTATTTCTCGTTGATGACAACCACTTCCCCACGGGCCACAAGCTTCTGGTTGGCCAGGATCTCGAGCGTCTCACCAGCCAATTTGGAAAGCTCGATAACCGATCCCTGCCCCAGCTTCAGCAGGTCGTTGACCAGCATCTGCGTCCGGCCCAGTTCAACCGAAACTTCCAGAGGGATGTCGAGGATGAACCCGAGATTGGCCGATTGGTCGGGGCGCGTTTTCTCGTTCAGGGCCGAGAATTGATAGCTGTCCGTTTCACCGCCGCCGGCATTTTCAGGCACGCCGCTGTTTGCTTGCTCATTGACGGAATTCATTCGCTGTCGCTCGCAATCTTCTCCGGGAGGATGGTTTCCGTCAGTTCAACGGCGCGATTGCCGTTGACGATGCCCGGAAACCCCCGATATTTGGGGACGCTTTCGATGTTGACCGTTATGGGGTCATGCGGCCCGGTGTTGAGAGTGAAGATATCGTTTTCCTGCAGACTGAGCAGGTCGCCGAAGGTGTGATCGGTATGCCCCAACTCAGCGATCAGTTCCACTTCGGTCTTCTCCAGCATTTTTTGAATGCGGTCGCTGAAGGCGTGTTCGGTATCCTTGGCGCGCAGATAGCGCGAAGACAATTTGTCCTTGATCGGTTCCAGCATCCGGTAGGACAGACAGATATGGAAATTCCCGGAAAATTCTTCGCTGTTGATCGAAAACACGATAACGATCATCAATTCATCCGGGCTGACCATGTGAACGAACTCGGGTTTGGTTTCGCTTTTTTTGGGCGTGATCCGGATAGAGAAGACCCGCTCCCAGGCCCGTTCGAAATCGCCCAGCAGTTCACGACTCAAACGCTGCAGCATGCCGTTCTCAATCATCGTGAACTCGCGGCTCTGCTTGAGGGGCTTTCCTTTACCGCCGAACATGCAGTCGATCATCGAGAAGACCAGGCCGGGCTCGATGGCCAGCAGCGCCGAGCCGATCAAAGGCTCCATGGTATAGATCGTAAAACTGGTCGGGTTCGAAAACGCCTGCATGAAATCTCCGAACTTGACCATTTCGGTGGAAACGAACTTGACTTGAAAGGTCTGTTGCAGGAGGGCCGAGAGTGAATTTTGCAGAAGGCTCGAGTATTTGTCGTAAACCTCTTCAAGCGCCGAGAACTGATCCCGCAGCATGATGTTCTGCGAAGTGAGGTCATAGGACTCGGCTCTGGCCTCAGGCGGTTCCTCCTCCACCTTAAGATCGACCTCGCCGCTGTCCATGGCGGTGAGCAAGGCATCAATTTCGTCCTGGGAGAGAACGTTTTCGGCCATGGCAAGTGTTCCTATTGAACGACGAATTCGGTGAAATAGATATTGTTGATGACATCCTTCCGCAGCAACGCGTTCAACCGGGTCATGATCTCCTGACGCAGCAGGGTTTTACCGTCGGCGGTCCGGATTTCCTGGAAGCGTTTGGCGGGCAGAATCATCAGTATGATGTCGCGCACCTGGACCAGGCGCTGTTCGATAATATCCACGGTTTCGCCCGCCTTGAGTTCGATCTGCATGGTTACCCGCAGATAACGCTTGGATTTTTCATCCGCGAGGTTGACGATGAAGGTATCCAGCGGGAACATGGCCCCGGTCGCCAGAAGCCCCTCCTCATCCGCTTCCTCGACCTCCTCCTCCGGCGGGCGGACGAGGGCATCCAGATCGGCCAGCTTGTTCCACATCATGTAAAAGCCCCCGCCCACGGCGCCGACAAAAACGAAGGCGACCGCAATGACCGCGATAAGAATGATCTTGTTCAGCTTGTCTTTCTTTTCCGCCATGAATTTTCTCCCGATCCCTTCCCGTATATGGATTCGGTATCCTCCGCCCTGTCGGTCATCGACTCGAGGCCGGCAAAGGCCTGATTGAAATTGAATCGACAGATAATTTAGCAATATATGTGCCATTGGCGGTGAGATTTTCAGCCGGTCGGCTGGAGGGCGGAAGTGCCCGCACGGAAGCGGATTGTCGCAGGAAAGGCGGAAAAAAGGACGGTCGACGCACAACCGCGGGCCACCGCTGGAATCTCTGATTTGACGCCTGTCAACACGTTGACAGCGCCACGCGCGAGGAGGCCATAAAATGAGGGCGGGTGGGCTACGACATCGTCGCAACAGCCTGGCACCCGCCCTGACATTGGGGAGGTCGATTCGGTTTACTGCCGTCTAACGTTTGATATTGATCAACTCGTTTAAAATTTCATCGCTGGTGGTGATCACCCGCGAGTTTGCTTGAAAGGCGCGCTGGGTGGTGATCATCTTAACAAATTCCTGCCCCAGATCGACGTTTGACATTTCGATGGCGCTCGGGCTGATGCTGCCCAGGCGTCCGCTGCCGGGGACGCCCGGCATGGCATCACCGGACTGCAGCGATGCCGCGTAGAGATTGCCGCCCATCTTGGTCAATCCGTAATAAGAAGGGAAATCCGCCAGGGCCACCTGAAAGAGCGGCACCAGCTGACCGTTGGAGTATGAACCGGTAACGACCCCGGCTTCGTTGACCGACACCGCGCGCAGCGATCCGGCCGGAAAACCGTTCTGAGTCTGGAAAGTGGTCGTGGATTGGGATGCGTACTGGGTTATATCACCGTTCGTCGAACTCGTGGCGGCATCGTACAGATCCCAGGTAAGGGTCGGCATGGTAGCGCCGGTGCTGAGGGTCAGGTCGATTGTGGGGTCAGTGGTGCCCAGCAGATCGCCGGTGGTGGCATCAAAGGCGATCGCGGTGGGTGCGGCCGGGGTGACCGCCGTGGCCATCGTGGAATTGGCCTGCCAAGTCCACGCGTTGCTGCCGGTTTTGACGAAGTCAAGGGTCAAGGGCACGTCGTTGCCCAGTGAATCGAAAACCGTAATCGTCGTGGAGTAGGTGTCGCCCACCAGGGCGCCGGAATCGAGATTGACGTCGACGGTGAATTCGGTGGAGGCCTGTGGCGGGGTGGTGCTCTCGGTCGGGATCTGGATGGCATCCAAAGTGCCCAGGTTGAGCGAGCCGTCGGGGTTCTCGGAAAGCACCCGGTAGCCCTGAAGCTGCAGATCGTCGGGATTGACGAGTCGCCCGTCGCGATCGAAAGTGAACTCTCCGGCCCGGGTGAAGAAATTGGAGCCGGACGCATCGTTGACCATGAAGAATCCACGCCCGTTGATGGCCATATCCATCGGAGCGCTGGTGTTTTCCAGCGATCCCTGACTCCAGATCGGCGTGGTTCCCCAGAACTCGACGCCCCGGCCGATATCGTTGCCGCCTCCGCCGATGGCCTGGCTGAGTACGTTGGCAAACGAGGCGCGGTTGGACTTGAATGCCGTGGTGTTGACATTGGCGATGTTGTCGCCGATCACGGTCATGGCCGTGGAGTTGGCGTTCAATCCCGAAATGCCTGCGAACAATGATCCAATCATCGTGTCCTCCTAATTGCTTGGTCGTGCTGTAAGGTATCGCTATTCATTAATCGTGGGTGTAACATTATTTTTCCGAGGGGGTGCTTGCGGGCCGGATCACCTCGATGACGTCCTTCATCGCCACTTCGCGTCGACCGATTTTGAGCACGGCCTGACCGTCGGCGAAGGCAACCCCGTCCACACGCCCGCTGCTCAGCGCACGGACACCGAGTTCCTCCCCGCCGGCGCTGACGGCCATGGCATCGAAGCGGTAGTCACCGGGCGGCATCGGATTGCCGTCACTGTCTTTCCCGTCCCAGGGGGCGGTCTGACGGCCTGCGGCCTTGCTGCCGCATTCAAATGACGACACAAAACCGCCGGTGGCATCATAGATGCTCAAGTAGACATTGTGAGCCGGCGCCTCAAGTTCAAAGGCCAGCGCGGCATCGGCTTCGCCGTCATGGGCGAAATCGCTGCCTTCGGACAGGACGGTGTGACCGATATATCCGACAGCCTGCGAACTGGCGAAAGCAGCCTGCGAATGGGCCATCTCTTCGAGTTGGCCGTTCATGTTGCTCAGCTGTTCGAGGGAGCTGAACTGGGCCAGCTGGGCGGTGAAATCCGTGCTGTCCATAGGGTTCAGAGGATCCTGATGCTGGAGTTGGGTCACCAGAAGGTTCAGGAAATCGTCCCGGCCGAGTTCACCGGGTTTGGCCGTTTCCGCGCTTCCAGATGCCGGGATGGTCGATTCGACGCCCGCGATGGTCATGATTGCTATTCTCCGATTGCTTTAGATTGAAACTTTTTCCGCCCGGCCTGCGAACGTCAGGCGAAGTAGTCGATTCCGGGAGATCGTTCAGCAGCCCCCCGTCGGATTTCCGGCTTGATCTCATCCGCAGCGTGCGTCTCCTCTTCCGCCACTTGGCCGGAAATGCGGTTGCCCGAACGACCGTCTCGAGCACGTCGCTCGCCACGACGGAAATGCTGTTTTTCTTCCTCAAAGCTCACATCGAATTCCTCGACTTGGAGACCTTGCTGCTGCAGTTCGGCCCTCAATTGCGGCAAGCTGGATTCAAGCAGATCGCGGGCCATCGGAAATTCGGTCATGATTTTGATACTGACCATGTTGTTGTCCGTGGAAATTTGAACCCGCAGACTGCCCAAATGCTCCGGTTTCAGCGCAATCCGGGCCTCGGATTGATGGCCCCTGACCGTCACGGCAACGCGCTCGACAATCGAGGCGAGATTGTTATGGCGAAACCCTTCAGGCGTCGGAGGAAGCGGTCTTTCCGGGGCTGGCGCCTGGGCGGTCTTCTCGCCGGGTGCAGCCGCCACCCTCTCAAAGCCGCTTAGTCCTTCAGGACGCTGTTCAACATCCGGGCGCGCGGTTTGAACCAGACGCTGGACCGCTGGCGGTGTGTCTTTGGGGAGCGTTGCGGTTCCATTGTCCTCAAGACTCTCCTGGGCTTGGGTCGGACCATCGGAACGGACACGCCCTTCGAACGCGTCGATGGGGCGTCGGTCATTGGCGGACGCCCTGGTCGCCGCTGCGGGCGGTGTCGCGGTCGCTTCAGGGACGCTGTCGACAGCGCTTTTGATGGGATTGCCGTTTTTAAGCGCCTGGACCTCTTCGCGAGACGCTGGAGGCGCTGCCGGCGAGTCTTCCAAGGACTTGAGCGTCTCGGCCGAAGACAATCGCCCTTGTACGGCATCTGCCTTGACTTCCGTGGCTGGCGGCCGGAAGTTCGCCTGTCTTGTTGTGCCCGGCGATTGTGCCGGCTCGGCCGGCGACCCGGCGCTATCATCCTCGGCGGCCGGTGCGGTGGCCAATGAAGCCGCCAATGCTGGCGAAGGTTTGGCTTCCAAGGCCGCCCTTGTCGCCTCTTGGCTTTCGCCGGGCAACACGTTGGGGGTCAGATGTGATGCGGCCCGACCGTTTTCAGCGGGCGCTATCGCCGTTGAATCGTCTGCTGGCAACGCCAAGCGTCCGACCCGACCGATCGCATGTGATTGGCGGGGTGAATCGATGGCGACGACGACAGCTCCGGCGACCGCCTCCGCCGATTCCTTTGATGCCTCGGCCCCCGTGCGAACGTCCGGGATATCGTCGCCTACCGGTGATTGTTGCTCGCGGGCCACAGGCGCGGCAGCGTCTCGCTCGATTTGTCCTTGCGCATTGACTTCCTGCAGGGTCGTTTTGAAATCGGCCGGTGGTTGTTCTTCAACGGGAGCTGTGGAACCTTCGCGACCGGCACCGCAATTCTTTGCCGCGGGGGGCGTATCGACCGTAAGCGGCATATTCGGAACAGCGTTCAAAATGGTCTTCCTTTCACATTCACGCGCGTCATCGCATCGTCAGGTTGAAATGTTCCGCTGAACGAATAGTTCAGCATAAACCGTGCCACTAAATCAGATATCCCGATTCTGGCGTTGAAGCGATCGAAAAATCACGTATTGCTTCGCTAAAGGCTTGATGACGCGCGATGCGGCCGATCATCGCGCCGGCGACGGGTAAAAACGATGCGGCAGATTGTGCCCCTACCGGCATGTTTTTCCCTGTCCCCGCCCCCACCCGATAGGGATTGTTGTCATGCGTCATCATACGCGCGGACCGAAGCGGTGCTTTTTCGTCTGGATGTGATGTCTCCGAATCAGGACTCCCCCTGAAATCGATGCAAAGCCACCTCATCGAGAATTTTTTGCTCCTGCGCCAACCCCTGACGCGTGGTTCTTTCCAGAAAACGCTCTTTGAGCTTCCCGATGACCTTGCGGTTCTGAAGCGACGCCTTCAGTTGCTCCCGCTTGGCTTCACGCTTCGCCGCCAAGTTTTCCACCAATGCCATCTGCGCCGCGATTTCACGGTCGAGTCGCCCCAGGTAGCGGTGGTAGCGCTGCAACTCATCCGCCGTGACATTGATTTTCATTTTCGATTTAAGCTCGCTTTCATGGCGGAACCGGTTGTTCCGCATCCCGTCCAGAATTTGGCGTGCCTCTTTCCAGCGGCGGCTGGCGTCGGAAAATTCTTGGTGAGCCAAGTCCTCGAGGTGTTGGCGGTGCTGCAATACGGATTCCAGTTTAAACCGCGGCGCCATGCATCCTCGCTAGCCCAGCATGGCCTTCAATTGCCCGAAGCTGTCCTCAACACTCAGCGTGGCGTCAATTTCTTGGCAGAGGTAGGCCTTGATGGGTCCGATCATCTTCACGGCGTAGTCGATCTCCGGATTGCTTCCCTCAACATAGGCGCCGATATTGATGAGGTCTTCGGCTTTGCTGTAGGTTGCCAGCACGTTTTTCAACTTGCGGGCCAACGCGATCTGTTCGGGGCTGACGATGTCGTCCATGACACGGCTGATGCTGCGGGATACATCGATGGCCGGGTATTGTCCCTGCATGGCCAACTCGCGGGTCAGCACGATATGTCCATCCAGAATCGACCGGATGGCGTCGGCAATCGGTTCGTTGGTGTCATCGCCTTCGACCAGCACCGTATAGAGCCCGGTGATCGATCCGCGCGTGGCCGACGTCCCCGCCCGTTCCAGAAGTTTGGGCAGAAGCGTAAATACCGAGGGCGTGTATCCCTTGGTTGTCGGCGGCTCGCCCAATGCCAGTCCGATTTCTCTTTGGGCCATGGCGAATCGGGTGACCGAATCCATCATCAAATTGACGTGCAGCCCCTGGTCGCGAAAGTATTCCGCGATGGCCGTGGCGACAAAGGCGCCGCGCATTCGGATGAGCGGGAGGTGGTCTGATGTCGCCACAACGATGACCGATCGGGCCAGCCCGTCGGGGCCCAGCTGCTTGTCGATGAATTCATTGAGTTCGCGTCCGCGCTCCCCAATCAAGGCGATCACGTTGACGTCGGCGGTGGTTTTTTTGGCGATCATCCCCAGCAGCACGCTCTTGCCGACGCCCGAGCCCGCAAATATGCCGACCCGCTGTCCACAACCCACGGTCAGCAGACCGTTGATGGAGCGAATGCCCAGGTCGAGGGGCTCGCGGATTCTTCTGCGCTGAAGGGGATTGATCGGTGTGGCGTAAATCGGGTAATTCGTCTCGCCCTGCAGCGGGCCCCGACCGTCGATGGGATCGCCCAGACCGTCGATGATTCGGCCCAGCAGGCCGCGCCCTACTGGCAGGTAGGCCTGCGTCTGCCGCGCCACGACGGAACTGCCCGGACCGATGCCACGAATCTCCTCGAGCGGCATCATCAATACGCGATTGTCGCGAAATCCCATCACTTCGGCGGGAAAACGTCTGCGGCCGTCTTTAGTGGCGATCTCGCACACCGTACCCAATCGGCATTCCGGCCCGATGGACTCCACGACGAAGCCGACCACCCGATTCACCTTGCCGCAGGCCCGGATGGTCCGGCATTGATCAAGGCGATCGTGATAGCGCTGCATGCAAATCGTCGATGTCATGGCCGCGCCTTTCAGCTTTCGTTTTGGATGCCCATCGATTCCGCCCGAAAGGCTTCTTCGATGGCCTCGAATTGCTTGGTGATGCGGGCGTCGATATCGCCGTATTCCGTGTGCACCATGCAACCGCCGGCTTCGATGGCGTTGTCTTCTTCAAATTGAATGTTGTCCGCGTTCAATCCCAGTATCGCCTTTGCCGGTGTGCTTTGCAGGCGCTCGATATCGGCGGGATTCAGACGAACGCGTACTTTTTCAGGCTCTTCCACGTCTTTCAGCGCCTCGCGAACAATTTCGGCCACGAGCGCAGGGTCGGTTTGGAGTGCTGCGCCAACCACCTTGCGACCGATATGCAGGGCCAAATCGACCACCTCGCTTTCAATCTGATGGTGAAGTTTCTGGCGTGTATCCGTCAGTTCGGCGATCAGGTTTTCCAGCGTGGCGACGAGCGGATTCAGGCGGTGTTCGGCCAGGGCGAGGGCATCCTTTTCTCCCTGGGCAAAGCCCTCGGCATAGGCTTGCTTGGCCAGACGCTCCAGATGCTGGTCTTCCTCCCGCGTGGAGCCGTCCCTGCGGGCGTTTATCGTGTCCCCCGCCTGGGGCACCCCGTTTCCGGATCCCGCGGCGGCGTTGGGACCTTGGCCGCCTGCATCCGGGGCTTCCGCCGTCTGGGATCGATCGGCCGGGGCGGGAATATTCGGGAAGTAATGCAGCCGAAACGTATTGGCCCGATGGGCGTTCGAGCTTTTGATGATCTTACGCAACGAGCGCTTCCCCCCGCCGGCCGCTGATGACCAACTCGCCCTTGAACTCCATATCCTGAATCAGCGCCGTAATTTTCTGCTGCGCCGCCGAGACGTCATTCATGCGCACCGGCCCCATGTCTGAGATTTCCTCCTGCAGCATTTCGCCGGCGCGTTGGGACATGTTGCGCAGGACCTTTTCCTTGACCTCGTCGGAGGCGGCCTTGAGCGCCACGGCCAGCTCGGAAGTTTCCACCTTGCGCAGCAGTTTCTGGAAACCCTTGTCGTCCACCAGGACGATATCTTCGAAGACAAACATTTTCTGTTTGATCCGGGCCGCCAGTTCCGGATCGTCTTCTTCGATTTCACTCATGATCAGCTCGCTGGACATCTCGTCCGCCAGGTTGAGGATTTCGGCCAGCCGCTCGACGCCGCCGGTTTCGTGTGTCTGGGAATTTTCCTTGTTGCTCAGGATGTCTTGGATGACCCGGTTGATCTCGTCCACCATGCCGGAGTTGACTTTACCCAGCTGGGCAATGCGAATGGCCACGTCGGTCTTGAGATCGTCCGGCAGACGCGAGACGACTTCGCTGGCCACATCGGTTTTGGCATGGACCAGAATAATGGCGATGGTCTGCGGGTGCTCGTCGCCAATCAGCTTCAAAAGCCGATCGGGTTCAAGCGCGGTCACAGCGTTGAGGTTGCTCCCGCCTTCGCCGCCGGGAGTCCCGGCATTCGATCTGGCGGTCGCAGCCGTTTTTACGTCGGGGCTCGGAAGCGAACGTGCCTGCTGGCTTTTTTGCAGAAATTCCTGGGCGATTTTTTCGACCAGGTCGGGCGAAATGCTGCCGAGTTGGCTCATCTGGCCGTTGACGGCCTCTTTTTCGTCCGGGGTCAGACCTTCCATGACGGCATTGGCGGCGTCTGGCGGTAGTGATTTGACCAGTATGGCAATCTTGAGCGGTCCGGGGAGATCTTTGGCGTCCATTCTGAATTCAGCTTCCCATGCGAGTCGAGGTTCCGGTCGTTACTGTTTGATCCATTCCTTCATCACACCGATGGAATTCTGCCCTTCGGCGGCGATCTTCTGCCGGGCTTGATCCATGTAGGATATCTGCCCGCCCGCGCCTTGGTATTCCTGCTCGAGTTCGCCCACGGTTTTGGGCAGCTGGCGAATGATCTCCCCGTTCAGCGGGTTTTCGGCGGTCAGCCACTTGATAAGCGGGCGCACCAGGAATAGGAAGCTCATGATGATGAACAGGCCGACAAGCACAAAATCGAAAAGAAACTTGAAGCGTTTGAGGCCCGCCGCCCAGCCGCCGGTCGAGACCGTTTCGATATCGTCATCGAGTTTGGCGGTCTCAAACGGGATGTTCTGGATTTCGACCGCATCCCCCCTGTCGGGGTTGAAATTGATCGCGCTTTTGACGATGCGTTCAAACTGCTGCATCTCTTCGGCGTTGCGGGCGATGTATTGCTTCTGGCCCGCCTTCTTTTTTTTGGGGGAGGCGGCCGGTGCATAGGTGCCGTCGACGATCACGGCCGCGGACACCCGCTTCACGGTGGCGTAGGGCATCACCTTGCGACTGACGACCTTGCCAATTTCATAGTTCTTGGTCTGATCCTGTTTTTGGAACACCGCCGTACCGCGATTACCGCTAACGGCGGGACGATTCAGGTCGGTGCCGATGCTGCCCGGCTCGATGTTGGCGCTGACACCGGGGACGCCCATGGGCAGGCTGCCTTTTCCGGAAGTGGTCTCGTTAAAGATCTGTTCGCTGCGGATCACCTGGTTTTGGGGCAGGTACATTTCCTCGGTTTGCTCATGGCGCATGAAATCCAGATCGCAGGAAACCCTGACAATCGCCTTGCTGGGTCCCAGGACTTCCTCCAACATGGTTTTGACCCGGTTCTCAAGCGTGGTCTCCATACGGCGCTGGTACATGAACTGATCGGAACTCAAGGCATTGACCGAGGAGGAATCGTTTCTCCCCGCCAGCAGTTTTCCCCGGTTGTCAACCACGGTGACGTATTCGGTCTCCAGCCCTGAAAGACTCGAGGATACCAGATGAACAATGCCCTGGATTTGGTTCTGGTTCAGCCGGCGTCCCGGCCTGAGTTTGAGCACCACCGAGGCACTGGCCGGACGTTCTTCTTCGACGAAAAGGGTCTGTTCGGGCATGACCAGATGGATCCGGGAGCTTTCGATTTCATCGATCTGGTTGATCGTGCGCGACAACTCGCCCTGCAGCGCCCGCTGATAATTGACGTTCTGCATGAATTCCGTCATGCCCAGCTTCGCATTGTCAAATACCTCGAAACCGATGCCCGCCCCCTGGGGCAAACCCTCGGAGGCCAGGGTCATGCGCATTTCGTGAACCTTGGCCTCCGGCACCTGAATGCAGGAGCCGTCGGCCGTAATGCGGTAGGGAATTTTCTGACCCTTCAGGCGATCGACGATCAACCCGGCGTCTTCAGCGGATAAGTTGACGAACAGACTCTGATAGTCGGGGCGCCCGCTCCAACTGATCAAATAAAAGAAGCCGGCGGCCATCAGACCGAATACCAGCAGAAGACTGATCTTTTTCTTGAGGCTCATTGCCCCGAGGGCTGCTCGGAACTGCCCGAAAGCCTTGTCCATGTTTGATCCTTTTTGCGTCCGGTCGGCGGCCGGTCAATGTCGGCACGACTGAGCGGCAGCCGGTTAAATCTGCATGCGCATGATCTGCTCGTAGGCACCGACGATTTTATTGCGCACCTGCATCAAGAGCTGAAAACCAACATCCGCTTTTTGCGTGGCGATCATGACGTTGTGGATGTCCTGGCTCTTTCCGGCAACGAGATCGGCCACCGCCTGATCGGCTTCGACATGCGACCGGTTAGCATCCTCGACGGCTTGCGCGAGCATACGGCCGAACCCGGGGGCCTTATCCGTTGCGGCGGACTGCTTCGGCGTCGGTTGAGCGCCGCTGATTCCGTTGATGCTGTAAAGTTCTGTCATCTTCTACCTTCCAATTTCCAGCGCCTTGTTGACCATGTTCTTGGTGGCCTTGATCGCGGCCACGTTGGCCTCGAAGCTTCGCGTGGCTGAAATCATGTTCACCATTTCCTCGGAAAGGCTGATGTTGGGCAGCGCCACCCGCCCCTTTTCGTCGGCATCCGGATGATCCGGGTCGTGTTTGTAGACCGGCTCGCGATTGTCGTTAACGATGTCCACGGCTTTTACCTCGACCAGGCCGCCGGTTTGCTGTGCTTTGAGCATTTCGTGAAAACTGCTTCCCTGCGGCTGCGCGGCGAAAACGGCTTCTTTACGCCGATAGGGGCCGCCTTCGGGTGTGCGGGTGGTATAGCGGTTGGCCAGATTGCCGGAGATCAGCTTCATGCGCAGACTCTGGGCGGTCAGCCCGGAGGCGCTGGCGCGAAGGGCATCAAGAAAACTCATGCTCAACTCCCTCCCTTGATGATGCTTTTAAGGAGATTAAATTTATTTGCCACCAGTCGGGTAGCGGTATTGTACATCAACGTATTCTCGGCCAGATGAGACATTTCCCGCTCCAGTTCGACCGTGTTGCCGTCGCCGCGCATTGACAGGGGGTTGTGTTCGACACGCTCGACCGGCATTGTGTCGGCGTCGGTGTGGCGCGGCGTCATATGACCGGCGCGGGTCCGCGTCATCGTTACCTGGTGGGGCGGCCCCCCGGGGTGTTCGGTCATCTGGTCCGCAACCATGGTTTTAAATGCTTTGTAATTGGGGGTGTCCAGGTTGGCGAGGTTGGACACGATCAGTTTCTGGTTGCGGGATCGCATGTCCAGCGACCGCTCCAGCATTGCCAGGGTATTTCCGAAGATCCGATCCGATTTCATGACAGCGCTTCCTCGAAGGTATCGTTCTGACCGGCCTTGTAGGCGTTCAGTTTGTTGCGCAGGGTCCTGACACTGATCCCCAGCAGCTCCGACGCCTTGGCACGATTGTGATTGACAGCCTGCATGGTTTTGGAAATCAAGATTTCTTCCATGCTC
>JASJCV010000066.1 GCA_030065275.1 Desulfobacterales bacterium
ATAATGCCCAGGGGCAGGGATTCGCCGAACATAGCGTTTTGATCCCGGGCTTCGAGGGGGACGATTTCGCTGACCGGACGTTTCACATCGTCGGCCAGCTGTTGCTCCGCCAGCCAGTCCAACACCCGGGTCCGCATGGCATCTTCGATATCACGGGCGCGATCCCCGGTTTTGCGGGCCATTTGCGCAATGGTCCGGCCCACCGAATGGAGATCCTTCCCTTTATAGGCCATCAACCGTTCAATCCAGCGGCAGGTTTCTTCCGGCGCTATGGTGCGATCGACCGTGGCATACAGCAGATCGCGGGCCGCCAGGCGGGAAAGGGCCCACAAATGTTGGGACTTCAGATTGTTGATCGCAACGTCCTCGAGCAGCTGCCGCCCCAGACGGGTTTTCTCCGAAGGGGAGAGTTTTTCGAGGTTGGCGGTAAACATCCAGATCTCTAAACGCTCTTGGGGGGTGGCTTTGATCGAAGACTTCTTGCGGTCGAAGAACAGGCTCGAGAGCGACTGAAAAACGTGGCGCTGCTGCCCTTCGGTGAGGCCGGCCGCCACCCGGCGCCACATGATCCACCACTCCAGGCGCACCCGGGGCTTACGGTCGAACACGGGGCCCTGGAGAAATATCTTCCAGATTTGCTGCATCCGCAGCTTGTCCGCCCCTTCGCCGATGCCGGGCCGCAGGCAGAACCCGAGCAGATTCATCCAGCCGCTTTCGAAATCCTGGCCTTTGCTCCGGATTGAAGCGAGTTCCAGCAGGTCGTCGGCCAGGGTGCGGATGAACCCCAGCGGCCAGTCGTCACGGGGCAGATCGGTGATCCGGGCCACATTTTTGACCAGCGGCGGTATCTGGTTTCTGTCGTTGCCCGTCAGCACCCGGCGCACGTATTGCTGGGTTTCCTCGACGAGCGCCTGTTCGAGAACCTGGGTCTGCGGGGCCTCCTTGGGGGTGGCCATGTCGCGCAGCTGGAACTGCAGTTTCCAGCGATGGTCGCTGACGCGTGAACGGCACCAAATGCCGAGGGTGCCGACTTCCGTGTACTCGGCCTCGATCTCAATCGGCAGGGCGCGCTGCGTGCCCTTTTTGCCGTACTGGATGACGGTTTGCAGCGGGGGCAGGGCCGTCAACGAATCATCCACCGTAATCAGGTCGCCGTGGCTGTCGCCGCTGCGGTAGCTGGAACTGTAGATGTCGAAGGCCACCGGCTGATTGGTCAACATCTCGAAAGACCTGTCGGCCAACTCGATGGTGCTGCCTTCGTCCAGGCCTCTTTCGACGATGCACATCACCTCCCGGCGCGTCTCTGCGCTCAGACCGTTTTCATCGCGCGTCACGCCGATATAATAGGACCGGGGACTGCCGCTGCCGACGCGCACGCCGTGGCCAATTTTGACCAGGCCGTAGTAGGCTGCGCCAAAGGCCACAGCCAGGTCGAGATCGTGGCTTTCCAGTATCCCGGGACGCTCCGCATCCGAATCGTGGTACCACTGCTGCAGAGCCGAACGGATTCGCCGCCGGATTACCGCCGGCTTCAATGAGCCGCCATTGTAGAGAATTAAATCCGGACGGGCCGAACCCCGCTGCAATTTGGTTTCGACTTCATCCATGTGCTTCTCGATGAAGCTCTTCATGTGCCAGGTAATGGCCGGCTCCGGTTCGTAGGGCAGACCGAATTCGGTGATGCCTTTGCGCTCACCGGCCGACGGCAGGGGCTTGTCCACCGCGGTCGGAAAGAACCCATCCAGGACGGTCCGGGTTATCAGCGCTTCCGTCAATTCCGCGCGCCGGGTGTCGGCGATCAGGCGGCCGCCACCGCCCATCAGCGTGACGTTGAATTTGTCGGCCGACCCGCCCAGAATGGCTTCTTTTCCCTGGCGGCATTGATGGCACAGGGATTTCCAGGCGTCGGTGCTCATGGCGCGTTTTTGGCCGGCGAACTGCGATTCGACCCTGTGGGCGATGGCCAGATCGATGTTGTCGCCGCCCAGAATCAGGTGATCGCCCACGGCAATGCGTTCAAAGCGCGGGCTGCCGTCGACCTCCTTGAGCAGGATCAATGTGAAATCGGTGGTGCCGCCGCCGATGTCGCAGACCAGAATCAGCTCGCCGGGCTGCACGAAATCACGCCAGTTCATCTCGTGGCGCATCAGCCAACTGTAGAAAGCGGCCAGCGGTTCTTCCAGCAATATGGCCGTCCGGATGCCGGCCGTCTCGGCGGCCTCCAGGGTAAGCTCCCGGGCGACTTCATCGAACGAGGCCGGCACCGTAAGAACCACGATCTGATTTTCAAGCCGCTGTTCTTCTTCCGAACCCCAGGCGGCGTTCCAGGCAAGGCGGATATGCTTCAGGTAGGCGGCGGTGGTGGCCACCGGAGAAATCTTGGCCACCTGTTCGGCCGCCCCCCAGGGCAGGATGGGGGCCCGCCGGTCGGCATTGGAATGACACAGCCAGCTTTTGGCCGAAGAAACCAGCCGGTCCGGCACCAGCGCCCCCTGATCCCGGGCAAAGGTGCCGACCACATGCGCTTCCTGCTCGGCCGACCAGAGCCGGACGATGGCGTCCGCGGCCACGTCGTATTCGCCGGGGATGTAGAGAAACGAGGGCAGCAGGGGCAGCGGGTCCACCTGTCCGGGGCCGCTTAGCTGCGGGATTTTAAATATCCGGATGCCCCGATCGTGCGTCTCTTCTTCCGCAAGGTCCACATAGGCCACTGCGCAGTTGGTGGTGCCCAGATCGATGCCGATGACAAAGCGTTGATCTTCGAGCGTCGTCGTCATGCCTGTTCCCGCACGTTGAATTCGAGCTTCCAGCGACGGTCGTCCTGGCGGGACACACACCAGAGCTCCAGGGTGCCGATCTCGGTCAGTTTGATTCGAATGGACACCGGGATGACGGTGCCGTGATCGCCTTCGAGGGTGGTTTCGATGGTCGTGATCGGTTCGACTTCGTCTTCCCAGTCTTCGAGCAGGGTGCCGACTGCGTCTTTGGTGCGCACGGCCGAGCCCAGGAAGTCAAATTTGGCCGGCTCGCCCACGATGAGGTTGAACTCCCGTTCCGTGGGGTCGGCCTCCGAACCTTCTTCCATCCCGAACGGTGCGACGCACAGCGCTTTGATCGGCGGCGGCATCCCTGGAACGGCGGGCAGGGAGGCGGCCACGCCGATATAATAGGACCGGTTCAGCCCGCTTCTAATCCGGACGCCGCGGCCCCGACGCGCCAGACCGTAATAAGTGGCGCCGATGGCAACGGACAGGTCCATGTTGGCGGATGCCAGAACCCTCAGTTTGGTGTCGGTCTGCCACGCGCCGAGCACTTCACTGACCCGTTCCTGCAGCAGCTCCGCCTTCATGACCCCCCCGTTGAACAACACCGCGGTGGGCATTTCACGCGGACGATCCTCACCGCGGCTGAGGAACTGGGCCAGGTGCCGCGTTATGGCCGGGTCGGCTTCATATGCCAGGCCGGTTTCCTGAATCCCGGTACGGGTCGCTGCCGCCGGCCGTGCATTGGGTTCACACGAGGGGAAAAAGCCTTCCATGATGACCTGTTCCACGGTCTCCCGTTTCAATTCCGTGCGCAGGGTGCCGCCGATTAATCCGCTGCCGCGGCCCAATATGGAAATGGGGACGGTCTCGCTTCCGGAAGCCGCCAGGATCTGCTCCTTGGCGCTACGGCAGGTGTGCCACAAGGCGCGCATCTGCCAGGTGTCCAGTTTCTTGCCGTCGGTTTTCATCTGCTTAGCGACGGCATAGGCCAGGGCCAGGTCCATATTGTCGCCACCGATCAGGATGTGGCGGCCGACGGCAATGCGTTCGAGCTCGAGATTGCCTGCGGCGTCGGATACGCGAATCAGGCTGAAATCGCTCGTGCCGCCGCCCAGGTCGCAGACCAGCGCCAGATCGCCGGGGCTGACGGCTTCGCGCCACTGTTCTCCGGAATCGTGGATCCAGGCGTAGAATACGGCCTGGGGCTCTTCCAGGAGGACGACGTCGGGCAGGCCGGCCATGCCCGCGGCTTTAACCGTCAATTCGCGCGCGACGGCGTCAAAGGAGGCCGGCACGGTCAGAAAGATTTCCTGTCGCTCCAGCAACAGGCGCCCGTCTTCGTGTGCCATGGTGTGGTTCCAGGCGCGGCGGATGTGGTCCAGAATGGCTGCCGAGGCTTCCACCGGCGAGAGATGGCGCACCTCCGTCGGGGCGCCCCAGGGCAGGATCGGCTGGTTGCGGTCCACCATGGTGTGGCACAGCCAGGACTTGGACGAACTGATCAACTGCTGGGGGACTTCGGCACCGCGGTTGCGAGCCAGTTCACCGACCACCCGTGACACGTCGTCCTGCCACGGCAGGCCCAGCGTTTCCGAGGCCTTGTCCGTTTCGCCCGGCAGATAAACGAAAGACGGCAGCATCTTCTGTGCGGCCACCGCCCCGGGACCGATGAGCTGGGGGACTTCCATAACCTTGATGTCGGCGTTTTCTGGGGCCTCGGCATCGGCGGCCGTATAGGCCAGGATGCTGTTGGTCGTCCCCAGATCGATGCCGACAATGTATCTGGCGTCAGCCATAAGCAATATTCTCCAACATGAATGGTTTTATTGTGCGATCCAGAAAAGGGTTGCGTTGCGGTTTTCAGAGCTCGACTTCGGCCGGTGTAATGATTTTGGCGTTCTGGCTGCCGGAGAGGGTCGGCAGCTTCAATTTGCCGACCTGCCAGCCTTTGTGGCGCAGGATGCCTTTAAATGGCGGCTCACCGACAACCTTGCCGGTCAACTTGACGGCGCCCGGATCGAAATCGTCCTCGATCGTGACATGACCGCCCTCGTCCTCGTCCAGGACCGGCCGGGGGTCGAGATACTCCTGAACGATGCGCAGACAACCGGCATGCACCGCACGCACGGCCGAACCAATCTGGTCGTCCTCATACTGGTTGAGATCTTCGGCCAGAAAGTCCATCAGACGCCCTTCGCGCTGCAGCATCGCAAACAGGTGCAGAAACATGCGGCGCTCGGCCAGGTCGGCCATCGCCTTCTCTGGTTTGGCCGCCGGTTCGGCGCGCGCCGTTACATGATCCGGCAGATTGCTCAGGCGTCTTGAAACGCTCGATCGAACGACCAACCAGGAAATGAGGCCGATAAACAGCGCCAATCCCATCATGGCCGGAAATACGGTGTACCAGAAACGTGAATGGTAGTTCTGAACACCGTCCCAGACAGGCGTGGTCTCCCCGGAATCGGCCTGCAGCACCGGACCGATCGCATCAATCAGGAACGTAGCGCCCCAAAACAAGAGCACACCGAAAACGGCCGCCATCAAAAGACTGAATAAAACAATGGGAATCCAAAGCCCGCCGGATGCTTTCTTGATGTCATTCATTGCCAGAAGGCCTCCCTTGCAAATGGTTTCAGAAAAGGTAAGGGCTTATGTTTTGATCGTCATTAACGGGATTCATTTTTAAGCCGAAACAAAGCGCCCAAGACAATCGTTTGGGGGCGGATACAATATAGACGTTTGAATTTTAATGGAAAGTGGCCAAAGCAAAAGGGGCTACCTGAAACAAGTACCCCCATTTTAGCAGTGTAAATTCGATGGTGCCGAAGGCCGGAATAGAGATCTGGGTAATAATTACGATATGTTAATAAAATCAATGAGTCATTGCGCGCGTCTTGGTTTGTTTTTGTCCATTTCTGGCCGCACGATCGCCCCCTATTTTCCCACCCAAATTTGATGTTTCTTCCTGATTGATCACCACACGGATCGTGCCGATTACGGCTTGATCATTGCTCGATGATCGCCGCCGGGTCAATACTTCCCCGAATTTAATTGCCAGGTACTGGCCAGTAATGCGTGGTTAATGAGGCAGTTAGCGTCGGGTGACGATTTCTCCTTGGGTCATTTTCGACCCGGCATATTTCGGGTCGTTTTGAAAATAGCTGAATAATCAATGAGCTGCAATTAATCAAGGCCGTTGGCACACGAGTTGCGTTGTCAATCAGCGAAGCCGCCTATTGTTGCGTGCAGCGGATGGTCTCGTTCCGTGAAAGGGCCAGCGCAGAAATTGAATGCCGACCTCCTTCTCTAAGGTGTACCAGGCCGATTCCGCCGTTTGCTAGCTCTTCGCTTCATGTTCGGTAACCCCTCCTAAATCGTTGTTTTGGAGGCTAAGCCTGGACGGCCCTGCGGTAGCAGTCTTTTGATGCAGATCTCGACAATGGCGTCACGCTTCCGAACAGACAGAACAGAAGGGGAATGGGAATGAGACGTACAAATCGAGGCCAACGCGGGTATGCGTTCGGATGGGGATCCGAAAGCGAAGTGCTGGAAGCGGATGCGTTCATCGAAGCATTGACTTGTGAATACGACGAGCAGTGCGGCGCGGCTGCGTCGGACTTGTCGGCTGATTTCTCCGAGCATGACATCGCGCAGGCCGATGACTTTCTGGAAGACCTTGTCGGCAGACCGCTTCGGCGGACGTTTGGGCACGACGACATCGATGCTATCGACCGCGACGAAGGCTACGAGGTCGACTTCTATCCGGACCATAGCGAGCAGCGGGCAGCGGCGGGACAACGGCCGTATCTCCCGCCCGGTGGACGTCATTTCGTTCCCCAGGCCGGTACATTCAATTGTGCGCCGACACCTTATACGGTCACCCCGGCTTCTTTCCTGCCAAGGCGGACGAGCAACCCCAATGCCGCGATCGATACAGCACTTGCTGCCGTCGGGCTCAACGCAGCGCAACGTCGGCGCGTAACGCGAGCGGGTCTGGTGCCGATCGCCAGGGAATTCGGTGGACCCGCACTGACGGAATTGATCGCACGGCTGCGCTGGTCGGCGGCGTTTATCGCTCGAGGGGGATGGGGCCGGGGCGCCGACAGCATGCTCGTGCAGCGACTTCTGATCCATGTCCCCGGGCACTTCCGCGAGTTGGCCCGCCGGGCACCAAACGCCCGGGAGGCCTTCCTGCTCGAATGCCTGGGCTGGTTGTTGATGACCACACTGCGCGACAACGTCGCCGCGGCAACGCGCAAGCGCTGGTGGATTCCGCCGGCACCCGGCTTTGTCACGGCGGTGCCCAACCCGGTTCCGCCGGCCAGCGCCGAGGTACAAAGGCTGTTTACGCGGTATCTGTATATCGACACGCAGATGACGGCGGGGCAGTGGAATGCGCGTCTGAACGCCTGGCATAACGGGTTGGCCGGTCGTCAGTGGCGGGCGGAGGTGTTCGCCGCACGGCCGGGACTGCCTTTTTATGCCAGTCTGGTCCGCGTGCCGGCCCACGTGGATACGGCCGCGGTGCGGGCAAACTTTGCGACAGCCTGGACCCGCAGGCTGGCGGACGTGGATGCTTCGCACGCGCCGCACGCCGCCGCTGCAGCGGTCGTGACCCTCGCCGGTCTGCGCAATGCGGTGTCGCTGCGCCAATGCGACAACAACAATCTTCATCTCCCGCGTGGCACCCTGTCCAGGCTGAGCCTGCAGGGCCTGGAGCTTGCCTACAACTTCCCGATGGAAGTCGGCGCGGTCACGATTCAAAGATTGACACTGCTGCGGCAGCTGCACCCCATTTATGCGGCCGTGTTCCGAACGATCAAGAACCTCGGCTGGAACGATTTGCTTTATCAGACGTCCGGCGCCGCTTGTTTTCGCGGCATCAAACACGGGGCCGCGCAACGGGTGAACATCGGCGGCAGGAGGGTGTTGGTGAATCCGTTCAGCCGGCCGAACGCCACCACCGTCAACCGGATCAATACCCACTTCACGCCCGCCCAGCGAGCACGTGTGATCCGGGCCACGCGCACCGCCCGGCGGTTGTCCGAACACGGTCTCGGTGCCGCCATCGATGTGAACGTTCCCGAAAACGGGCAAGGTGTCGCCGGTCGCGCCTTCGGCAGCATGGACCCGCGCATCACCGCCGTGTTCGAAGCGTTCCATTTCCGCTGGGGCGGGTGTTTTCGCCGCACCGATCCGCACCATTTCGAATACTGCCGTGCCGCCTGTGCCCCTGCGGCAGTGCCGGCCACGCCGGCACCAGGGGCGCCGGCCGCCGCACCCGGCGGCGGGGCCTTACCCATGGGCGTTGGTCCGGTGATCGCTTGACCGGGCCGGTGGCGTATTGTTTCGCGGTCGGCATTTTTTATAAATCAAACGACAATGGAGGCGACGATGCCAAGCAGCTCCAGATTACGAAGACCACCAGCGTGGCGCCTGACACCCTCCCGTGAGGCCCATGAGGCGGAGCTATTTTATCGAGAACTGTTGGGACTGGCGGAACCCCGGCGCCCATTGCGCGGTGCGTCCAACCGGTTTGCACCCGTGCATGGTGTGGGGTCGTTACGCCAGGCGCCTTTCGAAGAGGCCGACGGGTATGGTTTGGTGTCGTCGCCGTGGATCGAGGAACAAGCCGACGGTGCCGATGGCCTTCCCGCCGATGACGAGGAGACCTGGGCGGAATTCGATGCCGAATTTGTCGAGCCGGATACATCCCCCAACGGCGCCGCTGCGCCTTTTGCCCCCCTGATATCCGGTGCCCGGCACTGGCCGATCGTCACCAGCCACCAGCGGGGACGCACCGTTTCTTACCTTACCACGGATGGCGCCTGGATAGGCCGTCGTATGCGCAGTTTCGGGGCCGACCGAAGCGGGGGGCGACGCTATCACATCGGTGTCGACCTGTTCGGGCGTTTCGGTGATCCGGTCGTGGCCATCGAAGACGGCCGCATTGTCCGATTTTTTCCATTCTGTTGCGGGGACAACAAAACCAGCTGGGCGCTGCTGGTGCAGCACGCCCAGGTGGTTGTGAACTACGGCGAGGTCGCGCCGGACTCACTCAGTCGAAACGGTCTGTCGGTGGGATCGAATGTGACGGCCGGACAGGTCATCGGGCGGGTGGGCCGGAACCCCGGTGGCTCCACGATGATTCACTTTGAAACCTACACCACAGGGACGAGGCGCAGTTACCGCTGGATGAAAGGCCGTCCACGCCCGGCGCGGATATTGAATCCAACCCGCCTGCTGCTGGATCTCCAGGAGCAGGGCTTGCCGCGCCAGGCGGGTGGTGGCGCCGGCAAGCCGATACCGCCGCCGGCACGGGGTCGAGGCCGTACCGTGGTGCATTCCTGCCGTTCGGGTGAAGGTCCGCCGGCGGCCGTGCCCGACCCCCTGGGACGCGGTCTGCACCCTCTGGTCTATCGGGGTACCGGCCGGCAGCATTCGCGCAATCCAACGGTGGGCGATGCGCAGAGGTTGCTCAACCGTTTTCTGAGTGGCCTGTCCATGGGTACGCTCCATTGCCGCGCCGGGGTCGATATGGCGTCGATTCAGCGTATCCGCGGAATGCTGACGCAAGACCCGCTAGCGGTCGACTGTCGCTTCGGGCTGAACACCGAAAAGGCGACCAAGATGTTCCAGCGTTGTGTGTTTCCAGGCCAGCCGGATCAGTGGGACGGCAAGATCGGACCGGCGACCTGGCGCGAGCTGGTGCGCTTGAGGGTGCCGCCGGGCGATCCTTCCAGATCCGTGACACCAGGGTCGGGCGGCGGCGCAGCCAGTCGAGGTAGGGAAGCCAATCGCGAAGGCGCGATGGATACCGAGCCTGGCCAGGAGACATACGACCCTCGCTATCGGGCGCTCGAGCTGAAAGCCTCCAGCGACCACGGCGGCACACGCATGTCGTCTGCGCTGTCCGGGGCGATGCTGAATCGGATCATGCCGGCGTTGGCGGCGCAATCCTCGGAAATCAAGCGGCGTTACCTGGATCTCACGAACGAAGTCTTCTCGCTCTTTGCGATCGATACCATCGAAAGCCGCGCCTTGTTTCTGGCCCACGCCAAGGTGGAGTCCGACCAGTATAAATTTATGGTCGAAGCCGACCGCCGGGTGCCATACCGGGCGCGCGAGGTGAACGCGCAAGACCGCCGCTGGCGGCCGCAGCACGTGACCGCTCAGCAAGATGCCGCCTACAGGGCTCAAAGATATCACCGAAGACCGCAGGTCATGGGCCGCGGACGGTACCTCTATATTGGGCGCGGGCCGCTGCAAGTCACGACCGCGCAGGGTTACAAGCGTGCTGTTGAAGTGTTGAACGTCTGGGGGCAGGAGCTGGGTAGACGAGGCGCGATTCAGGAGTCCGCGCGGATATTGCGTGCGGCCGGCGAGGTGGGCCGCGATCCGACGCTGGCCTCGGTCCCCCAACTGGGTTTTCTTCTCTGTGGTGCCTTCTTCAAGGTTGCCCTGCCCTTCAAGAGCGGTTTGAAAAGCCTGGACATGCGTGCCACCAGGAATGTCCCCATGACAGCGGAGGACTTCCTTCGCGTCAGCAGCTCGATGTACGGCCTGGGCAGTTTCCGACGGCTGCGGACTTACCGGCCTGACCAGCGTCAGATCGTCATCGATAACCTGAATCACAAAGTCCCTGCATTTCGCCAGGCCATCCAGGTGTTGTGCGGGCGCAACACGGCAGGTGTCTGCGCGATCCAGGCGCTGAAGCAACCCTACGCCCCACTCACCCGTGTATAGCCGGGATTCCGCACCACAGGTTTAGAGGCGTATGTTCACTATGTAGACCTCCAACACTGAAGACCGCCCAAAAGAAGTTCCCGGCCGCCATGGTTTCAGGCCCGGGTGGATCGGCATTCACCAGATCGCACCGCCAAAGCTTATGCCGCGCGCGATGGCGCCCGCCGGGTCAATTATACCCCGGGTTTCAGTTCTCCGGTGTTGACCCATTTTGCGTGGTTAATGAGGCAGTTAGCCGCGCGGGACGACTTCTCCTTGGGTCATTTCTGACCCGGCTTAATTCGGTTTGTAATTAAAATGACTGAATAATCAACGCATTGCAAGCATTCACGGCAACTGGCACATGAGTTGCTCTACAAATCGAAGCGCGCCGGACGGAGTGTTTCCTGACGGTACCGGGCACGACCGACCTGAGACGGATGCGTGCAAACCGGCATGGTCCGGCCTTGCATCCCCTGTGGCCGCTCCCTCCCATCTGATAGCGATTCGGAAGTGGTCGTGAAAGCGGCCGCGCCAAGCGCAGGATAACGAGATCTTAGAGGCCATAAGGGATTCATCGCTTTTTCTGCTTTTGTCATGCGTTCGGGTTCTCCACAGTTTTAGCGCCACCAACAACCACACAGGACTTTACAAGCCATGTTACCGCAGTCGGTCTTAGTTGAAGGGCTTATCATCGGCAGCCAGGACGGCACCGGTCTCGCTGACCGCAGCATCGAAGCCTGGTCTTTGGACGAGGAGGCCTTCAGTCCGCTGGCCGAAGCCCGGAGCGATGCCCAGGGTATGTTCGTCCTCGATCTGCCGCTCGTACCCGGATTCGAAGTCGAAGGCGGTATTGCCCGGATCGAGTTTCGCATCCTTGATCGCAGCGAACTGATTCTTGCCGAGATCCGGGAGCTCGCGCTCGACCAGGGCCCCCAGCCGATGCAGTTTTTCGTTCCCGACGCGGCGCCGCCTCATTCTGGCCGCGGCGAGGTGGCCGACCCGGATCACGACCCGCATGAAGTCCACGGCCGGGTTTGGGGACCGGTCGTCGAGGGCACGAAGGTTCGAGGCGTTCTCAATACCTTGAGGCGCGATGACGCCGGGTACGGGATCGAGCAGGCGTCCGTCGGTGAGACGCCGGTCGACAAGCGGGGCGCATTCAATCTGGCTTACAATCCCTCCATCCGCCAACCGGCCGCTGCGGAGACGCGGCTGGAGCTCCAGCTGCGTGGACCCGAGGATGAGCTGCTGGTCGCGTCGGAGCCTGTCGACATGACCCGGCAACGGGCCCGCATCGATCTGCAAATGCCTGGAAGTCAGGGCGCTCCCTCGGAATACGAGCTGCTCGCAGACCGCCTGCATGGCGAGATCGAGGCGGGGCCGGCGATCCTCGACGGATTGTCTCCGGAGGCCCTCTTCGAGCTCGCCGACGAGATCGATGTCGAGCCGGATAGGCTTGAGCTGCTGCAGCGGGCACGCGGCCTCAAGCATGAAACGGGACTGCCCGCGGCCATGTTCTACGCGTTGGGCCGCAACGGCATGTCGATCGAACTGGAAGACCTGATCGATGTGCCCCGGGAGGAACTTCGCGCCACGATAATCGCGGCCGCCGACGATATGATCGTCAATGAATCCATGGTGCCAGACCTCGAGGCTCTTCTGGCCGAGCTCGCCGAACGCGTGCGGGACCGGGTGCTCGAAGCGGATCCGTCCACCATGGGCACCGGTCTCGGCGAGATCATGGCATCCGCCGATCTGCCACGGGATACGGTGCGCGCGATACTTCAGCGTTATCAGGCGCGTACCGCGGGGGTGCAAGAATTCTGGGAGAGCCTGGTCGGGGGAGATGCGGCGCATGAGGCGGTCGATGAAGACGTCAGGTCCGAGCTCGAGCTGGCGGTCGACATCGGCGGCCTGCTGGGCGCGGAGTCGGCGCTGGTTCGTGAAATGCTGGCGCTTCGCAGGCAAGGGCGCTGGCAGACGCTCAAAGATCTAGCGGCCTTCGATTTCGATGAGTGGTGTGAAATTCTCGAGTCGCTGGAGCCACCCGATGCCTCACACATCATGGAAGTCGCTGCGCCGATTGTCGGGGGCGAGCCCGAATGGACCGGGGAGGACGACGACCCCGCTGCCGGTTTCCAGAACCTCGAGGCGGATACGGAAGAATATGAAGACGCCCAGTTGCAAACTATCGACGCGGTGGACGATATCGAGGCCGCGGCTTTGGATGGCGATTTGGGTGACCTGCTCCCAGACGACGGGTATGACGAGGACGCACTGGACGCCTACGAAGCGTTCGACCCGGCCGAAAGTTTGGAAGACGACCCCGATGATCTCGAAGAAGAAGAGGAACAGGATGGGGTCGAGGCCCGTGCCGAGGCCATACTCGATACCCTGGAAGAGGCCTTCCCCAGCGAGTTCATTCTCAACGAACTGCAGCAATCGGGGGAGCTGAGCGAAGACGCGCACCGGCTGCTCGACCTTGCGGGCGGCCACGATTTTCTCAG
>JASJCV010000067.1 GCA_030065275.1 Desulfobacterales bacterium
TCCCTTCGGGGTTATGGGGACCGAAGTGGAACTCTATTTGATTGACCATCAAGGTCAGCGCCAAGTGCTCATACCAACGTTTGTCATCGATGCAGCTGAACGCGGACAAAACGATTGGGAGCGGTTCCCGTCTGAATTGTCTGCATCGACCGGGCTTGCAATCGAAGAGGAGATGGATGGCTGAAGAACGTTTAATCGCCTGGGAATTTGGGTTTCATCACGGATGGAATTTGTTCGGCGACAGTGGCTCTAGTAATCAAGGCCTTGCGGATGCCGTGCCGGGCAGCCCCGCACGGGCACGGTAAAAAGTCAATCCGCTATGACTTATGGTCGGGTGTGCGGCGCTTCAGAATTGCCAACGTCTTCACACGCCCTGTCTCTTCAAACGCCCCCGAGGCCAGGGCCGTCTCATAAACCTGCCGCGGGGCTTGCCCCCCTTGGGCCGGGTCCATGAAAATATCGTGGATCAGAAGATAGCCGCCGGGGACAATATGAGCGGACCAGGCCGCATAGTCGCCCAAGGCCGCTTCGAAGCTGTGTCCTCCGTCAATGAACACGAAGCTCAGCGGGGTGCCCCACTGGCTGGCGGCGATCACCGAAGGGCTTACGATGGGAATCACCGTATCCTCCAGGCCGCCCCGTTCGATCGTTTTCCGAAAGACATTGAGCGTGTCGATTTTCCCGGTGGCCGGGTCGATCAGGTCCGGATCGCAGTATTCTTCCCCGGGCTGATGCTCCTCCGAGCCCCGGTGGTGATCGATGGAGAAAAGCACGCTTCCAGCCGCCTTCAAACCGGCGCCCAAATACAGGGCCGACTTGCCGCAATAACTGCCAATCTCAAGCCCCGGCCCCAGCCGCCCGGCCTCTCGCGCGATCTCGAAGAGCTTCATCCCCTCGCCTTCGTCCAGAAACCCCTTGGTCCGGTCTATCAGCGCCTTGTCGATCATGGTTTTCATTCGCTGTGAGATGGATGCTGCCTGTGACCCGGTGCGGATGGAATTCGGTCAGCGCAGAGAAAAGTACCGAAAAACCATCTATCTGACCAACTTAAAACCCTATTGGGATTCGACGGTGTGAATCCCCATTGTATCTCGCCGAGCATCGGGATTATGGATGGGAAAAGAGCGTCGGCCTGTTTGAGCGAAGCGCCTTCCGACGCTCGCCGGCCATAATCCCGACGCGCAGGAGTAAGCGAGGCACAGGCGTCTTCTTTTGGTTACTTTTCTGCCGGCTCCGTAAATAGTCCGATATCGGCGTTAGGCTTCAAACCTCGTCATTGCAGCGTACCGTGTGTAGGCTTCATTCCTCGGACTTCGCAAGCCTTGATCTCGAACTCTTTTCGGAACCGTCCGGAAGATGACTTCTTACGCGTCCATCTTTTCTTAAACGCTAAAGAAAAGTAACGACCAAGTGCCCCTACCCCATATCCTCATAATTGCGCACCAGCACTTCGCGCGGCTTGGCTCCGTCGGCCGGGCCGATGATCCCCTCGCGCTCCATGGTCTCGATGATCCGGGCCGCCCGGTTGTAGCCGATGCGCAGGTGGCGCTGAACCATGGAGATCGAGGCCTGGCCCTGCTGAGTCACCAGGGCCACGGCGTCATCGTAGCGCTCGTCGTATTCGGTCTCCTCGTCGGCGCCGGCCTCGCCCGCGGGCGCCGCCTCGGTGACGGCCTCGTTGTACTCGGGCGTCCCCTGGGCTTTAAGGAATTCGGTGATGCGGTTGAGTTCGGTCTCGGAGATATAGGCCCCGTGGATGCGCTGCAGCTTGCCCGCCCCGGGGGGCATGAAAAGCATGTCGCCCTTGCCCAGCAGGGTTTCGGCACCGTTGGTGTCCAGAATGGTGCGCGAGTCCGTCTTGGAAGACACCTGGAAGCTCAACCGGGTGGGAAAATTGGCTTTGATGATGCCGGTGAGTACGTCCACCGAGGGACGCTGGGTCGCCAGTATCAGGTGAATGCCGGCCGCACGCGCCATCTGGGCCAGGCGGGTCAGGGCCACCTCGACGTCGCGGGAGGCCACCATCATGAGGTCGGCCAACTCATCGATGATGATGACGATCAGCGGCAGCGGCTCGGGGGGTTTTTCCTCCACCCCCCCCTCCTGCGCGGCGGGCTTGGTTTTCTTCTTGGCCGCCTTGATGACTTTCTGGTTGTACTGGGCCAGGTTGCGGACCTTTATCTCCGAAAGCAATTCGTAGCGCCGCTCCATTTCGCGAACCGCCCAGAAGAGCGCGTTGGTGGCTTTCTTGACGTCGGTCACCACCGGCGTGATCAGGTGGGGAATACCGTCGTACATGGTCAGTTCGATCCGCTTGGGGTCCACCATGATCAGTTTGACCTCACCGGGCAGGGCCTTGTAGAGAAAGCTGCAAATCATGGTGTTCAGGGCGACGCTCTTGCCCGCCCCGGTGGCCCCGGCAATGAGCAGGTGCGGCATCTTCTCCAACTCGGCCACCACCGGGTTGCCGATAATGTCCTTGCCCAGGCAGATCGTCAACTTGGAGAGGTTGCTCTCGAAGGCCGGGGAGACGGCCACTTCTTTGAAACGCACCGTCTCGCGGTCCTGGTTGGGAATCTCGATGCCAATCACGGCCTTGCCCGGGATGGGCGCCACGATGCGCACGCTGGTGGCCCGCAGGGTCAGGGCTAGATCGTCGGACAACCCCGTGATCTTATTGATTTTGACGCCCGGGGCCGGCGCGTATTCGAAGGTCGTGATCACCGGGCCGGGCGAGACGGCCACCACGTTGCCCCGCACGTTGAAATCCTCCAGCTTCTTTTCCAGCAACCGTGAGAGCATGCGCAGGTTCTCGTCGTCGGCCGAGACCTTGGAGGGTTCGGGCTCGTCCAGAAACGAGATGGGCGGAAGCTGAAATTCGCCTTCCTTTTTTTCAAACGCGAAGACATCCTGCTTGGGGCGGGCCGCCGGTTTCATCACTTTTTTCTTAGGGGCCTTGATCTTGATCTCGGGCGTGGGGGCGGTTGAGGTCTTGACCCGGGTGTTGCGCTTCCGGGCTTTCAGGCGCCGCTCGCGACGCTTGAGATAAATGGTCTTGATGCGGTCGCCGACTCGGTTGACCAGCGCCCAGCAGCGATCGCTGAAACTTAAAAGCGAGAAGCCCGTCATGAGGATGAAGCCCACCAGCCAGAGCAGCGCCAGGATGATGAAGGCGCCGGTCGCGTTGGTGTAGCGCGCCAGAAACGACTGCAGGGCAATGCCGATCAGACCGCCGGAGGTGAAGCGGTGGCCGAACAGGATATAGTCCTCATGGCGGAAGGCCAGCAGCGCACCGGTCATCAGAATCAGCAGGATCCCGCCCAGCAGAGCGAGTCCAAGGGTTTTGCTATCGCGGCTGCCGAAGAACTGGATGCTCAGAAAAAGCAGGAGGACCGGCACCCAGAAAGCGCCCAGGCCGAAGAGGCCGATGAGAATGCCCGCCAGGTACGCGCCCACCATGCCGAAAAGGTTGTGGATGGGCTCACCTGAGGTGGCATTGTTCACGGAGGGGTCCTGAGGGTGATATGATACCAGGCTGACCAGCGTGAACACCAGCAGAAAGAACAGCAGAATACCGATTATCTCTTTTCGCATCGCTCTGTCAGTACCCATGGCCGGCGCCTGTCGTGGCGGCCGCTAACGCATCTGCTCGGCACGCGGCTTCAGACCTCGATGATGATCGGCAGGATTACCGGGCGCCGTGCAATCGTGAAGAAGAAATACTGTTTGAGCACGCGCTTCAGTTTGGCGCGAATCCTGTCGGCACGGTCGGGTTTATCCGGGCTGACGTCTTCCACGACCTCCAGCACGACGCAGACCGCATCGTCCAGAAGATGCCCGGTTTCCAATTCGAAGACAAACCCGCGGGAGAACATCTCCGGCCCGTGCACGATGGTTCCCGTATCCTCGTCCAGGGCCATGATAACCACCACGAGGCCGTGCTCGGAAAGATTGCGCCGCTCCTTGAGCACGCTGCGGCCGACATCACCGATGCCCTTGCCGTCGATCAGCACGCGTCCGGTCGCGATGCGCTCCTGCAGCCGGCCGCCCTGCCCGTTGAAGACCACCACCTGGCCGTTCTCGGCCAGCAGCACCCGCTCCGACGGGATGCCGATCCCCTGCGCCAGACGCGAATGCAGGGTGAGATGGCGGTACTCGCCGTGAACGGGCATGAAAAACCGCGGTTTGGTCAAATTGATCATCAGCTTGAGCTCTTCGCGGAAACCGTGGCCTGATACGTGAATATCCGATATCTTCTCGTAGATCACGTCGGCGCCCTGACGGTAGAGCCGGTTGATGATGCCGGCGATGGCGCGCTCGTTGCCGGGGATGAACTTGGAGGAGAGGATGACCGTGTCCTCCTTGCGGATCTTGATATGCTTGTGCGTGCCGGCGGCCATGCGGGCCAGCACGGACATGGGCTCTCCCTGGCTGCCGGTGGTCACCAGGATGATCTCATCGTCCGGGTAATAACCGATGTCGTCGACGTCCAGTTCCATGTCGGGCGGGATGTCGATGTAGCCCAGTTCCTTGGCCAGGCGGACCGCCACTTCGATGCTGCGCCCGTTGAAAACGATCTTTTTGCGGCGGGCGCGGGCAATGTTGACGATCTGCTGAATGCGGGTGATGTTGGAGGCGAACAGGGCGATGATGATCCGTCCGTTGCGCCCTTCGGTCACCCGCGCCAGGGCGGCCCCGATCTGTTCGGCCGAAATCGTATACCCTTCTTTCTCGACATTGGTGGAATCCGAGAGCAGGGCCAGGGTGCCCTTGTCGCCATACATGGCGAAGCGGTTGACGTCCGTGGCCATGCCGTCGGTGTTGTTGTGACTGATCTTGAAATCGCCGGTGTGAATGATCACCCCCAGCGGGGTTTCGATCGCCAGGCCGACGCCGTCCACCACCGAATGCCGCACCCGGATGAATTCCAGTTCGAAATCCCCCAGCTTGATGCGCCCCCCGGCCTTGATCTCGTGCAGGCGGGCCGTCTGGGCCAGGCCGTGCTCCTCCAGCTTGTTGCGGACCACCCCCAGCGTGAATGGCGTGCCGAACACCGGCACGTTGACGATCCGCAGCAGGAAGGGCAGCGCCCCGATGTGATCCTCGTGGGCATGGGTCAGCACGACCGCCGCCACCTTGGAGCGGTTGGCCTGGATGTAGCTCATGTCCGGAATGACATAGTCCACCCCCAGCATATAGTCCTCGGGGAACATCAGGCCGCAGTCCACGATGAAGAGGGTGTCGTTGTATTCGAACACCATCATGTTGAGGCCGATTTCACCCAGACCGCCGAGGGGTATGATTTTGAGCATGGCTTGCGTACTAGACATGGATTGCGAGTTTTTCCAGAATGGCGTCGATGACCTTGATAAGCCAGTCGCGCTGGCGATCGTCGGCATAGACAATGCAGTCGCAGCGGACCCGCGAAGCCGTCCGCACCAGCAGCTCGCAGGAAAGCCGCCCCGGTTCGAGCTCCACCGAAAAATAGTGCGGGTGGCACTCCGTGTGCGACCGCTGGGTCGCGGACAGGATATCCGCTTCCAGCGGAATCCAGTACAGCCCATCCAAACCGGATGAGGAGAAATGGGATTGGAAGTACTTCTGAAGCGCCTCGAAATCCTGATAGCGCAACTCATCGACGACGTATTGTTTCATGACCGCGGAACCTACCATATAATAGCTAACCACACAAGATCATGGCAAAACAGATCCATCCCCCGAACCGGCGGACAAATGCGGGCCCAAGCCCTGGGAAACCGCCTCAATCCGACTGTATGCCGTTCGCTGCGATCGAGCCCCGAGGGGTATGACCGGTGTTCCATCGACCCGCCGGTGCTTTTTTTTTCAGCTCGCCGGTCAGCGCCGTGGGCGCCGGTGACTAGATCTTATTATTCAAAATTCTGAACACACCGCTGAAACGCCGTCCGATAAAGCGGTTATCCTCCCCCGGACCGCCGGTTGACAAAGCGTCGCACGATATTAAAGTAAACACTGTACAGGTAGCCTGCTTCTCTTAACGATCCGATAAGTATACAGATACCTAATCAATTCTCTTTGTTTCAGTGACCGGACCGACTGAGGGTTGTTTCCGCAATGTCAGCCCGCCCTAAAACGGTTTCGGTGACAGCTGCACCGGCTTTATTCCCATTTGGCCAGCTTCGGCTGATAATCGGCGTTCACACGCCATTGAAACTAAACCCAATCATTTGACGAGGTGCGCTTATGAATCGATCCATCCCGTTCGTCGGCCTGGTATTGTCGGTCATGCTTGTGATGGCCGGCTGCTCCACCCCGCAACCCATGACCAGCTTTACGCCCCAAGATTTCGACGCCCAAATGCGATCCGGCAAATACGAGCCCAAGGTCGACAATTTCATCGTCGTTTTCGATGCATCCTCTTCGATGAATGAATCCTACGAAGGATCGGTGCACGCGGGTCACTCCAAATTCGACGTGGCCAAGGACCTGGTCCACCGCATGAACGTCACCATGCCGGCCCTGCCCATCCAAGGCGGAATGACAGCGTTCGGATTAGATCCCAACGTATCCAAGAATCCCGCCACCGTGGTCTACGGGCCGACCGGTTACACGCAGGCCGGTCTTGAGGAGGGATTGAGCGCCATCAGTATGCCGGGCGGCACGACCCCACTGGGACTGGGGCTCACCAGCGCCGGGGAGATGCTGAAGGATGCCCGCGGTGACGTGGCCGTGATTCTGTTCAGCGACGGTAAGGAAAACACCACCACCACGCCGGCGATCGAGGCGGCGGAAGCGCTGAAGCAGCAGTTCGGTCCCAACTTGTGTCTGCACACCGTATTCGTGGGCAACACCGACCAGGGGCGTCAATTGATGTCCGACCTGGCGGGGGCCACCGATTGCGGCATCGCCGCCAGCGCCGACGGGATCGCCAGCAGCCAGGGGATGGCCGATTTCGTCGAGAAGGTCTTCTTGGCCGCCGCCGCACCCAAACCCAAACCCGCCCCCAAACCGGCCGCGTTGCCGCAGCCCAAGATCACCTGGATCCTGAGCGGGGTGAATTTCGATCTCGACAGTGATGTCGTCCGCCCGGACGCCAAAGAGATCCTGAAGAGTGACATCAAGATCCTGCGCGAAAACCCGCAGATCCGGGTCGAAATCCAGGGACACACCTGCGACCTGGGTGCGGCCGAATACAACCGCGACCTCTCGGACCGGCGTGCCAAATCGATCAAGGCGTATCTGGTCAGCCAGGGGATCGATGAGAATCGCCTGACGGCCCGCGGCTACGGCGAGGATCGCCCCCGCTTCCCGAACGATGGCGAGGAAAACCGAAGTAAAAACCGTCGCGTGGAGCTGGTGCCCCGGGACTAACACCGCCCACCGACGCCCACAAACAATGAATGCCGGTCGCGCGGCGCGCCGGCATTCTTGGTCGCGGCTTTGCACAAAATTTGCACAAAAAAAGCGGGCGCCTCGGCGCCCGCCAATTAAAAACCCCGGGCCCATCCGGAGCCGGGGTTTAAAAACGCATGGGATCGGCCATCAAGTCTCTTCGATGGTGATCGCGTCGGGCTCACAGACTTCGATGCAGCTCTCGCAGCCCAGGCATTCTTCTGCATTCACGGCCACGGATTTGCCGTCCTGCATCTCGAACACTTCCACCGGACAGACATCGACACACTCTTCGCAGCCCTCACATTTTTCTTCATCCACAATCGGGTTAAAAGCCATCTAAAAGCCTCCTTTCAAGGGGTATAATCGGGCGCCGCAACGCCATTGCGATCCACATCGTGAGAGTCCTTATACCAATTGCTATAGCGAGTCAAGCCTTGCCGCTATTTTTTCAGTGAGGCGGCCTATGCATTCTTTTATATTAATTTCAATTAGTTGAAACCATTCGCCCAACCCGGTAAACCGGAAGACCCGACGTCACCCCTGCTCGACCAACCCCACCAAAACCGCATGGGCGGTATGATCGCCATTCGGACCGGGTGCGATGCCGGAACCGCCCCCGGCCATGCCCCGAAGCCAGTCAAGCAGCCCCTGACCGTTCAGCCGGACCAGGGTCAATCGGATCGACGGCGCCGAGACGGGCGTCTCGTCCGCAGGCGGCAGGCCTCGCGGGTCGGCCAGCCAGGCCCGCAGGCCTTCGGAGGTCGGCGATACCGGGTGGCGCTCCAGAAGGAATTCCGCCGCCGACGAATCAGAGATGTGATCGAGTACCTCCCGGCAGACGGTAAGAAGCAGGACGGGCGGATCGGCGGCCCAGGCATCAGCCGTGGCCAGGGCCAACTGGGCCCAGGCGGCAACGCGCGGAGCGAGCATGTGCATCACCGGAGCGGCCGCGATTGTGGCCGGCGGGCCGACGGTCTCCGCCAGCGCATCGTCATCGCCTTTGAGTTCCTCCAGTATGCGGCGCTCCTCATCCGCGCAGGCCATCAGGTCGGAAGCGAGTTCACTCTGGCGGGCATCGAATTCCTCCGCCAGCAGGAGCAGAAGGCGTGCGCGCTGCAGTCGCTCCCCGCTCGCCGCCTCGCCACGCGGCTCAAGACCGCCCTTGATTTCAGCGACGATCTTGCTGGGGGCGTCGGCACCGAAAAAAGGGACCGCCTCCCCCCGACCCACCAGCCCGGAGAGGTCGCTACCGGCATGCCCGGCGGCCCAATGTCGAAAGGATGCCATGGCCGTCATCAGGTCCTCGCCATCCCCCCGAGCGGGAAAGATCAACTCGATCTGCCGGTCTTCAGCCAGTTCGGCCGTCCGGCCGGAGACGGCTTCGCGCAGCGGGTGCAGAAGGGTTGTCGGGCCCAGGACGGCATGCAAGGCCGCGGCCAGGGCCGGCGTGATGGCGGTGTGCGGGAAAAAAAGCCGTTTCATATTTTCGCATCCTGAGGGGTGACGCCCAGCGCCAGCAATTCTTCCCTGAGCTGGTCGGCCCGGGCCCAGTCGCGGGCGGCCCGGGCTTCCTGGCGGGCCGCGATCAGCGCCGCCGCCTTGTCCGGAAGGGCCGGGGCGCTGAAATCGAACACGCCCAGCACCCGGTCCACAGCACGAAAACCCGCGATGATCCGGACGGCGTCGTCGGCATCGATCCCCCCCTCCTGGATCAGGGCGTTGATCCGTCGCACGTTGGAGAACAGGGCGGCCAGTGCTGCGGATACGTTCAGGTCGTGGTCCATGGCCTGGGTGAACCCACTGCGGATATCGTAGAGCAGCTGCTTGATTTCCGGGTAGGGGCGCCCGCCCTCGATCGCCATCAGCCGCTCAACGCAGCGATCGAGACGCTTGAGGCTGCGGGCCGCGTTGGCCAGGTGGGTCTCCGAAAACACCACGGCTTTGCGGTAGTGGGTCGCCAGCAGCCAGAAACGTACGACCCGACCGCTGTGCCCCGACGTCATCAGATCCTCCAGGCTCGGGGCGTCTTCGCCGGTTTCTCCGGCCGACAGCCGTTCGGGGCGCACCTGCCCGCAGTGCAGCCAGAAATTGGCCAGCGGTTTGCCGCTGAGCGCGGCGGCGATGGCAATCTCGTTCTCGTGGTGGGGAAACACCAATTCGCTGCCACCGGTGTGGATGTCGATCGTCTCCCCAAGGTGTTTGGCCACCATGGCGGCGCACTGGATATGCCAGGAAGGCCGCACGTTGCCCCATTCGGTCTTGGTAAACAGGCCGCGCTTGAGCTCGGAGAGACGCGCGCGCTTGAGGAGGGTGAAGTCGCGCGGGTTTTCCTTTTCGTAGTCGTCGAGGTCGACGGTGTGCCCCAGGCGGATCTTGTTCAGATCAAAGCCGGAGAGACGCCCGTAGTCGCTGAAACGGGAAATGTCGAAATACAGCGAGCGCAGTTTCTCGTAGGCCAGTCCTTTGCGGACCAGTTCCCGGGCCGCCTGGATCATGTCGTCGACATGCTCGCTGGCCAGAGGATAGTGGTCCGCCGGGCGCACACCCAGATAGGCCATGTCCTCATGGAAAAGCGCGGTGTAATGCGCGGTAAAGGTTTTTAGGTCCTGGCCGGCCGCCTCGGAACCCTGGATGGTCTTGTCGTCCAGATCGGTGATGTTGATCAGGTGATGCACCTCGTAGCCGCGAAATTCCAGGTAGCGGTGCAGCAGGTCGGCAAAAACGTAGCGGCGGCCCTTGCTCAGACTAATGCGTCGGTCCACGGTGGGCCCGCAAGAGTACATGCTGACCTTGCCCGGCTGGAGGGTTTCGAGCGGTCGCGCGGCGCGCTGCATGGTATCAAACAGATGGACCTCGGCCTTTTCCCGTACCGTGAACAGGGAGGTGCTCAGGTAGCGCTCGCCGCCATCGGGCAGGATCACCACCAACGTGCCGGCCGCCATCCGGGTGGCGGCCCGCAGGGCGGCCGCCATGGCCGCGCCGCTGCTCATGCCCACGAAAAGCCCCTCGGTATGCGCCAGACGGCGGGTCATCTCGAAGGCCTCCTCGTCGTCGACGTTCATCTTCACGTCGAGGCGATGTTTATCGAAAATCTCGGGGCAGTAGGATTCCTTCATGTTTTTGAGCCCCTGGAGCTTGTGTCCCATGAAGGGCTCGATGCCGATGAGCTGGATATCGGGGTTGAAGCGCTTGAGACCCATGGAAAGCCCCATGGCCGTGCCGGTGGTGCCCAGGGTGGCGACCACGTGGGTGACCGCGCCCTCGGTCTGGGCCCAGATCTCCTGGGCCGTGCCGTCCCGGTGGGCCCGGTAGTTGGCCGGGTTGTTGAACTGGTCGGTCATGAAATACTGGTCGGGATTTTCACGGGCCAGGCGATAGACCTCCTCGATGGCCCCGTCCGTGCCGAGATGGCCGGGGGTCAACAGGATTTCGGCCCCCCGGGCGCGCAGGATTTTCTGGCGTTCGATACTGGCCGACTCGGACATGGCCAGGAGCAGACGGTAGCCCTTGACGGCGCAGACCATCGCCAGTCCGATGCCGGTGTTGCCCGAGGTGGCCTCGATGACGGTTTTGCCCGGGGTGAGCGCCCCGGACTTTTCGCCGTCCTCGATCATGAACAGGGCGGCCCGGTCCTTGATGGATCCGCCGGGATTCATGTATTCCAGCTTGGCCAGGATGCGCACGCCGGCATGGGGATTGAGCCGCGTGATCTCCACCAGCGGGGTGTTGCCGATTTGATCGATCAGCGTGGTCTGCATACGGGCCTTCCAGCTTTCATCTTCCAGCGGCGCCTGGCGAGGGGCCGCTTCAGGAAGGCGACGCGGCCAGCGCCGCCTTCAGGGCGTTCCGGGCCTCCCGGGCGACCGCCTGCGGGTCGGCCGCGGCGTTGATGATCCGAAAACGCTCGGGTTCGGCCTGGGCCAGGGCCAAATAACCTTCCCGCACCGCCTCGTGAAAAGCGAGGTGCTCCTGTTCGAAGCGTGATTCCCGCCGGCTGCGCTCGCCACTGTCGAAATCGCGCCAGGCCCGCTCGAGGCCCGCCTTCGCCGGCAGGTCCAGAAGCAGGGTGAGATCGGGCTTGAGCTCGCCCAGCACCAGTTCGTGAAGCGTGGTCACCAAATTCCGGCCGAGCCGGCGGGCCACCCCCTGGTAGACGATGGTGGCGTCCATGTAGCGGTCGCAGAGCACCACCTCCCCGCGGTCCAGGGCCGGACGAATGATTTCGCGCACGTGCTGAACGCGATCCGCCACGTAAAGCAGAAGCTCGGCATAGGGGTCGAGGCCGCTGTGGGCGGGGTCCAGCAGGATCGCCCGCAACTGGCGGCCGAAATCCGTTCCGCCGGGCTCGCGGGTGACCGTACAGACAGCACCGCCCGTTTCGAGCGCCGCCACCAGCTCCGGCAGAATCGTGGTTTTCCCGGCCCCCTCGATGCCTTCCAGGGTAATGAACATGGGTCTCAGTCCGTCCCCTCGGTCTCGGGTCCGGCGGTATCGGCAGGCGCGGGTGCCGGCCCGCGGTAGAAATGCCGGCCCAGCACCCGGTGATAGGCGGTCCAGGTTTCGCCGCTGGCGTCCTTGGTCATGAACTCGCGGATGGCGTTGATCTTCGAATCGATTTCGTCGATGTAATGCAGCAGGACCGCTTCGATGGTCTTGGGCGGCTCGACCGCGCCGAATTCGGGCGCGCCGTGATGGCTGACGATCAGGTGTTTGAGCAGGTTGGCCTGCTCCCGGGGAACGTCCGCGAGGGTCTGCAGGCGTTTTTCAACCATCTCCAGTCCGATGACGATGTGGCTCAGCAGTCGCCCCTCGTCGGAATAGTCTATCGCCGTCATGAAGTCGAACTCGCGCACCTTGCCGACATCGTGCAGGATGGCGCCCGCGATCAGCATATCGCGGTCGACCCCGCCGTAGTGCCCGGCGAGCTTGTCGGCCAGCACGGCCATGGACAGGCAGTGCACCAAGAGCCCCCCGATATAGGCGTGGTGCATCATCTTGGCCGCCGGCGCCCGCTTGAAGCGGTCCACGAAATCCGCATCCGCCCAGAAATCCTCGAAAAGCGCCCGGATCCAGGGGGTCTGGACCGACCGAGTCAGGTTCACGAGGCGTTCGAAAAGCTTGTCCACATCCAGGTCGGTGGCGGGGATATAGTCGGCGGCGCTCAACCGGGCCGGGTCGACAGCCGCCATCTGCCGGACCACGAGTTGGGGCGCGCCGCGATATTCGGAGACGTTGCCGCTGACCCGCACGATATCGCCGCTCGCGGCCGCCGCGGCCATCTGCTCCACGTGATCCCAGGCCACGCCTTTGATCTGTCCGCTGCGATCGGCCAGGACGACATTCATGTAAGGGTTGCCGTCCTTCTTGTGAGCCAGCGCGCGTTCGGCGAGCACGAACAGATCATCCACCCTTGCGCCCGGGGCCAGGTCCTTGACGAACTGCTTCTTGGTGGTGTCGGCGGTCAAACCTGGCTCCCCGCGGCAGCGGACGGCGGCCCCTCCCAGGACCAGGTCTCAAGTTGCGCATAGGCGTCGTAATCGGTCATGTCGCATTTGATCGGGGTGACGGACACATAACGGGCCTCGAGCGCCGGCCCGTCGATCCGGGGATCCGGGTCAAACACCTGCTGGTCGCCGCCCTGCCAGTAATAGGTGCGGTTACGTGGATCCGTACGCTTTTCGAAAGCATCCGGGAAGACCCCGTTGCCCTGGCGGCTGATGCGGATGCCGGCCATATCGTCGTAAGGGATGTCGGGAATGTTGACGTTGAGAAAAGTGCCGCGGGGCAGCCCCCGACGGTGAACGATTTCGGCCAGCACTTTGACGCAGCGGGCGGCATCCTCAAAATGCACGCCCTCGCGGCTGTGGATCGAAGCGGCCAGCGCCGGCAACCCGAAAAGGGC
>JASJCV010000068.1 GCA_030065275.1 Desulfobacterales bacterium
ATGGACAGCGTTTGTCTTGGCGGGGTTGCCTTTTTTCGTTGGACCGTTGCAACAAAGACCTCGACGCCGGGCGAACGCCATTCATGGTCATGAGGAAGGGGTGAGCGTCAACGGGCGCGACCGAACACAATTGCGGCCTTCGGATTTGGCATGGTAGAGCGCCGTGTCGGCTGCCTGCAAAAGCCTCTCCGCCGATCCGCCCCGACCGGGCACCACCGCCGAAACTCCGATACTCATGGTCACATGGGCCGCCACCGCCGAGCGCGAGTGGTTGATCTGCAGGCCGCTGACCGCGCGCCGGATGCCCTCCGCCACATGCACCCCCCCATCAAGTGGGGTGTTGGGCAAAATCACGGCGAATTCCTCCCCGCCGTAACGTGCGGCCAGGTCCGCCGGGCGACGCACGTTGGCTTCAATGGCCTGCGCCACCGTCCAGAGGCAGTCATCCCCGAGTTGATGGCCGTAATAGTCGTTGTAACGTTTAAAAAAATCGATATCGCTCAGAATCAGGGCCAGGGGCTGGCCTTCGCGTTGCAGGCGCCGCCACTCCTGCTCCAGACAGGCATCGAAATGCCCACGGTTGGCAATCTGGGTCAATCCGTCTATGGTGGCGATGCGCGACAGTTCACGGTTCGCATCCTGAAGTGCTGCCTCCGCCTCTTTTCGTTCGGTGATGTCCTTGAAACTCCCCACCACACCGATGAGGTCGCCATCCAAGCCGAAAAAGGGGGAAGCCGTGAGGATAAACGGTATCGTTCGGCCGTCAGGATGGCACAGTTCCGTGTCCGCTTCCACCCGAGCGGCCCCTTCGCGAAATTTCACCAGCGGGCATCCGGGGCCGCTGCATAGCGAAACCGGCATCACCTCGTAGCATCGCCGCCCGATGGCCTCGTCCGCCGTCGTCGCCATCAGCTTGAGCATGGCGTCATTGATACGTTTGACCCGATGACGCTTATCGACGATCCACATGGCATCGGGGGAAGTGTCGAAAATCTGGCGAATTTCGAGTTCCAGGACCTCGGCCTTCACGGTCATTGCGTTGGCCGTCCCCAAGGCCTTCTCATATTCACGGTAGACGGCTTCAAGCTCGACATTCTTGGCCTGGAGCAGGCGGGTTTGACTCTCCAGTTCGCGCTTGTCGGTCCTCAGATCCTGAATCTGCCGCTCGAGGTTTCTGATACGGTGCGAGCTCGGGACCGGAAACGAATTGTTGGCCTGGATAGCGATAACTGGTTCTCCTGGGTACCCGACGCCTGACACGGGGAGAAACACCCTGTCTGAACACGAAGGCCGGAAGCGACCCTTCCCTTCGGCAGAGGGTCGATAAAACAAACACCATGCCTGAAGATAACGATCCGGCAGCCTGATCCCGAGGCCTGGAATCCAGACCTCTATGGTTCGTATCGGTTAACCGCTCCAAAACATTAGCTGGGCGCCCCCATCGCAGCGCACGATTCGCGGCGGGCGGGCCTCGGCCACATTCTCGTGGCAGAATCAAGGTAAGCCCTCGCCGGCGCGGACCCGTTGCAGCCCCTGGCATCTGCGCTTAGATTGCTTAGCAAAGCTATCGATCCCAACCACCAAAAAGGAGACTTGCCCATGGAACCTGAAATCAAGCGGATTTTGTATGCCACCGATCTTTCGCCCAACTCGCTGTATGCCATGCGTTTTGCCAGCAAAATCGCCCGTCAAAACGATGGCCGCATCATTATTCTGCACGTTATCGAAAAGATCCCGGCCACGGCGTATGCCCTGCTTTCCACTTATCTGGACGAAGACCAGATGAGCGCCCGCACGCGGGAAGGGATCGAGTACCAGGCCGGGCAGATCCGCAAACGCCTCGATCTGCTGTGCGAAAAGGAGTGCCGCTTCGATCCGGAACTGGTGAATCGGGTGGCACGCATCGAGGTCCGCGAAGGCTACCCGGCGGATGAAATCCTCAAGGAGGCCGACGCTGCCAACGCCAACCTGATTGTCATGGGAACGCACGGCAAGGGCGTGCTCGAAAACACGTTTGTGGGCAGCGTCGCTCAGCGCGTCATGCGTCGGTCCCGCCGGCCGATCTTTATCGTGCCGCTGCCCAAAGGCCCCATCGATGTCACCATCGAGGGCGCAACGGCCGATTCAGCCTGATCAAATCGACATCCAGGTGCCGCTGCGGGCCGAGAGGACCAGAGCGTCGAGCACCTGCATGTTGGCCACCGCATCCGTGAGGGGAACCGGCGCGGGCGTATCGTCGAGGATGGCCTTGGAAAACAGATCGCCCTGGATGGTGTAGTGATCGCAGGTCTCGATCTGGATCTCCTCGGTCGCCATACCAGACTGGTACCAAATGCGGCAGGGGCGGTCGGGCGGGGCGTTGAAGGGGATCTCGATTTCAATCCGGCCGTCGTTGCCCAGAATATTGACCCGCTGGTAGGGTGCCAGCTGGGTACCGCAGGTAAACGTGGCCGTGCCGGCGCCGAAAACCATAATCCCCGAGACTTGCCGGTCGGTCTGAAAGACCGGGTCCAGTTCCATGACGCCGCAGACGCGCAGCGGCTCGGCTTCGAATAAAAAGCGCGCCAGTGAAACCGGGTAGCAGCCGATGTCCATCAGTACACCGCCACCGGCGTCGGCCTGATTGCGAATATTGTCGGGGGCCACGTTATAGTAAGCGAAAAAACTCTGAATCGCGCGCAATTCACCGATTTTTCCTCGGTCGACGAGCAGTTTGGCCCGCTGCCACTGGGGGTGGTGCCGGTACATGAAGCCTTCCATGACTTTGAGATGGGGAGATTTCTCGGCGGCCGCCATGAGCCGGCGCGCATCCGCGGCATTCAACCCCAGGGGCTTTTCGCACAGCACGTGTTTACCGGCCGCCAGCGCCTTGATCGACCACTCCACGTGCAAGTGATTGGGCAGCGGCACATAGACGGCCTCGATATCCGCATCGGCCAGCAACGCCTCATAGGATTCGAATGCACGGGGAACACCGAGACGTCTGGCCGTCATCCGGGCCCGTTCCGGATCACGCGAGGCAACGGCATGGATTTCACTGTATTCGCCCTTCTGCATGGCGGGAATGACCTTCTCCCGGCCAATTCTGGCGGTGCTCAAAATCCCCCAACGCACCTTACGCATCATAGCCTCCCGCGGCTCATGTTGGCTGAATGACCTTTTTGCGCCGGACTGCGGCCGAGCGCAAACACAACCGTGTCGGCTGGGCGCGAAGCCACCGACGTCGTTCAACTTGGCAAGCGCCGCGAGCGATGTCAACCGTCAACACTGGCCGCGAGCCCCCCGACCAATGGCATCAGGGGTGGCGCGCAACAGCGCATCGGCCCGGCGGTAGGCGGCCGCATCACCGATATCCAGGCGGCGGGCCTTCAGCCGGAACGCTTCCACGTGCGTCTGGCGGCACAGATAATCGATGAAGTACCCCGGAGCATCCGAATTCTCGGCTGTGGCCACAAATTCCGCCAACAGCGGCTTGGCCGAAGGCTTCAGGAAGTAAAGCGCCGGGGCGCACCACCGGCTCGGCGGCGTCTCGGGCTTTTCGGCCAGGGCCTTAACCCGGCCGCCCGGGCCGAAAACCGGCACGCCGGTTTGGCGGAGGCGTTCGGGATTCGTCTCCGGCAAGGCCACGATGCGATGATGCCCGCCTCGGCGAAACGCTTCCCAGAGGGGCTTCAGTTCGAAGCAGAAGATGTTGTCGCCGGCCGCCACGAGGCTTCCTTCCCAGTGGCCGGCACGATCGAACACCAATTTCAAATCGCCGCAGGCGCCCAGGCGATTGGCATTCTCCGTCGATCCGTCATTGTGTAGAACGAGATCGGGTCCCCGGCTACCGAGCCGCTGCCGCCAGGCGTCGCGCCAGCGCTTGAAATTATCGAAGAAACGGGCGTTGGTCACGAGGTGGATTGCATCCAGCCCCGCCAACCCCGCCAGCGGCGCCATGAGATGATCGAGCACGGGCCGGTCGGCCACGGGCAGCAGGGGCTTGGGAAAATCCCGCGTCAGCGGGTAGAGCCGCGTGCCGTAGCCCGCGCAGAGGAGAACGGCGATCAACGCAAGCCTCGCAGCGTTGCCGCCCGATGACCAGCGCCGGACCGCTGCCGGCAGGGGGAGAAGGGGCGGCCGCGGCCGGTGCGGCCGACCCCCGGGGCGCATGCCGCCGGTACTCGATTCGCCGGGTGGCGGTCGAAGCGCCGACCTATCCTGCACACGGATTCCATTCGCGGCAACCCTCCCGTCGTGTACCCGAAATGCATCTTACAATCCGCCCATCGCGGTCCGCAACCCGTAACCGGTCTCAACCGCAGCGGCTTCCGGCGCACCACACCGGAATTATCGATAGATTCCAGCCAGTTCAAAAAACAGACCGAAAACAGACGCATTAAAAAATTTGTTTATTCTCAATAAGTTAGTCCTTAAAACCCGTTGACATCGATAACGATTCCGACGTACCCTTAACCAATCAAGCCGGCGTTCTCCTCCTTCCTGCATGACCGAGCGAGTTGTGATGACCACACCGTCCCGTGAAGCGTTGCAGCAACGCATTCGTGATCTGGAGTCACGACTCCGCCGGTACGAAGACGCCCCACCGCAGCCGCACACCAGCCAGTCGATTCTTGACATCCAAGCCGGCCCTCCCCCTGAAACCCAGTTCCACCCCAGCGAAGAGAAATTCAGCACGCTTTTCTATATCAGTCCCGTGTGGATGGACGTGGCCACCGTGGCCGAAGGTCGCTATATCGACGTTAATGACGCTTTCGTGGCCACGACCGGATACGCCCGCGAGGAGGTCCTCGGCCGCTGCTCGACCGAATTGAACCTCTGGCCGCACCCGGACGCTCGGATGGCCGTGCGCGAAAAATTCGATCAGCAGGGCCGGCTGGACCGGCATGCCTGCCGCTTCCGCATGAAGGACGGAAGCATGCGTGACTTCATCTGGTCCGCCGAGGTGATCGAATGGCAGGGCGAACGCTGCGCCCTCAGCGTGGTGGTGGATACGACGGAGATCCGCCAGGCGCAAGACGCCCTGCGCACCAGTGAATCCAATTTCCGCGCGCTTACCGACGCGGCCCCGGTGGCTGTCTGCATCATCCGCGACAACCGGTTCCTCTACGTAAACGATGCCTGGGCAGCCATGACCGGCTACACCCGGGAGGAGGCCCGAAGACTCGACGCCCTCGCCATCGTCCACCCGGACATGCGCGCGATGGTGGGCCAGCGGGCCGCCCGACGCCTGGAGGGCGATCCGCAGCCGTCGCGCTATCAGGTCAAATTGCTGCCCCGCGAGGGCAAGCCGCGCTGGGGGGATTTGTCGGTGGCCGTCATCCGCTTCGACGGGCAGCCGGCCATTCTGGTGATGACCAAAGACATCACCCGCCAGATTGAGGCCGAAAAGCACTTGCAGGCCTCCGAGGGACGTCTGGCGGAGATCATCGATTTCCTGCCGGACGCCACCTGGGTCGTGGACCGGCAGGGCCGGGTGGTGGCCTGGAACCAGGCCATCGAAAGACTGACCGGGGTTGCGGCCAAGGCCATCATCGGCAAGGGCGGCTATCATCACGCCCTGCCGTTTTACGGTGAAAAACGCCCCGTGCTGATCGACCTGGTGCGCGACGCCCAACCGCACGCGGAGGTCGACAAGCATTACATGCGTCTCGTGCGGGAAGGCGACACATTGAGCTCGGTTTCCTTTCATCCCGACCTGAAGCCTGGAGGCGTCTATCTGGCCGGCAAAGCCAGCCCGCTCTATGACGCCGAGGGCCGGGTCGCAGGGGCCATCGAAAGCCTGCGGGACATCACCGAACAGAAGCGCGCCGAGAAGGCGCTGCGCAGCAGCGAAGAGCGCTACCGCGAATTTTTCACCAAGGCGCCTTTCGGCATCTTTCTATCCACCGCCGACGGGCGCTTCGTGGACGTGAACCCGGCCCTGGCGGCCATGTTGGGATATGACAGCCCCCGTGAGGCCATCGACGAAATAAGCAACATCGGCGAGCAGCTTTTCGTGGTACCCACGCAGCGTGAGGCGATTATGGCCGCCGCCCTCGGTACCAAGGGGTTTCATATCGCTGAAGTGCACTACCGGCGCAGAAGCGGCGAGCACTGGCTGGCCAACCTGCATATGCGCGCCATTTCCGGTCAAGGTCAGGAAACGCAGCTTTTCGAGGGATTCGTTGAAGAGATCACCGACCGCCGGCGGGCCGAACTGGCGCTGAAAGCGGAAAAGGAACGTTTGCGGGTGACCCTGCACAGCATCGGCGATGCCGTCATCACCACCGACCGGGCGGGCCTCATCACCCTCATGAACCCGGTGGCCGAGGCCCTGACGGGGTGGTCGGAAAAAGAAGCTGTCAGCCGCCCCCTGTCCCAGGTCTTTGATATCGTCAACGAACGCACCCATGAAGCCTGCGAGAATCCGGTCACGACGGTGTTGTCTTCCGGCCGGGTCGTGGCGCTGGCCAACCATACCAAACTGATCAGCCGTGACGGCAGCGAATACGTGATCGCCGACAGCGGGGCCCCGATCATGGATGCCGACCGGAACATCATCGGCGTGGTGTTGGTCTTCCGAGACGTCACCAGCGAGCGGCGTATGCAGGATGAACTGCGCAAGACCGAAAAGCTCAAATCCCTGGGGGTGCTGGCGGGGGGCATCGCCCACGATTTCAATAATTTTCTGGCGGGCATCGTGGGCAATCTGTCCCTGGCCAAATTGGACCTGCCGCCCGGCAACCCCATCCACACGCGGATGGACGAGATGGAGAAAGCGGCTCTGCGCGCCAAAAATCTCACCCTGCAGCTGCTCACTTTCGCCAAGGGCGGCGAACCCGACAAGCGCACGCTCTACCTCGGCGACCTGGTACGCGAATCGGCCAGCTTCGCGCTGCGGGGCACCAGCATCCGCTGCCGCTTCGATATTCCGACCGACCTTCACACGGCCGAGGTGGACGAAGGACAGATCACCCAGGTCATCCACAACCTGATGATCAACGCGAATCAGGCCATGCCGGAGGGCGGCGAGGTAAGCGTCAGCGGAGAAAACGTCACCCTGGCGGCCGACAATCACCTGACCCTGCCCTCTGGCGCCTATCTGCGCCTCACCGTGCAGGATGCCGGCACAGGCATCCCGCCGGAACACCTGCGCAAGGTGTTCGATCCCTATTTCACCACCAAACAGAAAGGCAGCGGTCTCGGCCTGGCGGTGGCCCATTCGATCATCGAGAAGCATGCCGGCAAACTCAGCATCTACTCGGAAATGGGCATCGGTACCACGATCCAGATCTACTTGCCCGCGGCACGGGGAAAAGCCGACGCGCCCCCGGCCGTGACAGATGAAATCCACAGGGGAGCGGGCCGCATCCTGGTGATGGACGACGAAGCATTTATCCGCACCCTGGCGGAGGATATGCTGACCACCCTGGGATACACGGTCACGACCGCCAGGGACGGCGAAGACGCCGTCTTGCGCTACCGCAAGGCCCTGGAGAAGGGAGCGCCTTACGACGCCGTTATCCTGGACCTGACGATACCGGGCGGCATGGGGGGCCAGGAAACAATCTCCCACCTGCGCACACTTGACCCGGCCGTGAAAGCCATCGTCTCCAGCGGCTATTCCAACGACCCCGTCATTGCCAACCATACCTGCTACGGGTTTCAGGCGGCCGTCAAAAAACCGTACCTGCTGCATGAAATCAGCAAGGCCCTGCATCAGCTGCTCGACGCGGGCACCGAGGATTGACCCGCATCGGCGGCCCGCGCCGAGAGCCCATCCGACCCCATAACCTTTACGAGGACATCGCTAATGCCCGAGATCACGCCCGGCAACCGATTCATCCCCTTCCGCAAAAACGACCTCATCGAAATGGGGTTGCACCAGGGACCGCTGGCCGCGGCGCACGCCGCCGAGGTGCGTGAACTCGGCCGTATCCTCGAAGCCCTGCTCCACTTTGAATACCATCAGCTCTTGGAAAAGCTCAAAGACGCCTACGCCCCCTTTAACCCCGATGCCGATACGCGCCGCAGGCATCCCCTGGACGACGACGCCCTGAAGCGCCACCAAGCGGATTTCATCCGGGAAATGACGACCCTGCTCAATGCCGCCAATTTCGAACAGATCACGCCCGGCGATCTGACTGCGGCCCTGAAGGAAACTTCGCTTTTTAAAATCCGCCTGTCCGTGGATTTCGACGACTTCGAGGAAGTGCTCTTTTTCCGTCGCGGCGAAAGCACCCGCCGGGAGACGCTGGTGACGTGGGGCGGATTGCGCCGGCGCACCATCACTTTCACCAACTATGCGCGGGTGGTGGTCTATATCAAATTCAAGCCACAGGCCTATTTCGACGAAGGCCGGCGCCACGACCTGCCTTACAAGCCCGGCGCCACCCTGATCAAGCTGTTCCGCAACGTGCCCAAGGCCGATCTCGAAATGCTGTTTCCCAACAGCGAGGTCCGCATGCAGACCATCGACAAGCTGATCATCGGCATTCCGGCAGCCGTCAGCGGGGGCGTTATCCTGGTGACCAAGCTGGGCGCCTCCCTGGTGCTCGTGGCCTCGTTTCTGGCTTTTTGGCTGGGTCTGCGGGAGACGCCCGTGGAGCTCAACCAGCAGCACCTGGTGGCCCTGGGTCTCGGGCTGGGAACCCTGGCCGGCTTTCTTTTCAAGCAGATCAGCAAATTCAAGAACCGCAAAATCCGCTTCATGAAGGCCCTGGCCGAAAATCTCTACTTCAAGAATCTGGACAACAACGCGGGGGTTTTCCACCACTTGATCGATGCCGCCGAAGAGGAAGAATTCAAGGAGGCCATCCTGGCCTACCTTTTTCTGGCCGCAGCCCCGCGGGGTCTCACCCGGCTGGACCTCGACCGGGCGGTCGAGGACTGGCTGGCGACCGGGTGGGACTGCCGGATCGACTTCGAGGTCGACGACGCGCTGGACAAGCTGGCGCGCTGGGGACTGCTGCACCGCAGGGGCGAACGGCTGCAAGTGCTGGCGCCATCCGATGCCAAGGTGCAGCTCGACCGGATCTGGGACGCCTATTTCGACTATCCCCCGTCAGATCGGGGCAACGGCGATCCGGTGGCGAAAACCTCGCCTATTTGATTTCCTCGAACGGCTTGGCGTCATCGCTGTTGCCCAGCCATTTGACCATCCCGTTGGTGGTGTCGATCACATAGATCTCGGTGAACGATCCCCGGGGCGTGCAGCACATGCGATAGCGGCCGATCGGCGACGAGGTCGTCAGATCGGCGCCGGTCAAGAATACAGCCGCCAGCGCCGCCAGGGCCCCTATCAAGAGGTAGATGGCCCGTTGTTTCCACTGCTGAGCGTGCATCATGACCTCCTTGTAGCCAGGTTGGGGGTAGGCTTGCCCTGTTCAAGGGCCGGCGCCCCGTGGTTCAGCGGCTGAAAGCCGCCAGTAAATCCGGCAGAAAATCCTGCATACCGCCGAAGGGCGGTCTATCGGCCGGAACGATTCCCGGTGAAAAGCCCATTTGACGAAAAGGCGCCAGGACCGACGCATCCCGGCTGATGACGTGGACAGGCACCAGGGAGGGCGCCCCGCTCCCGGTAATATGGGCGTTGGGCTGATGATCGCCGAGCACGATGATCAGGGCGTCATCGTGCGCAAACCGGGTGAGATAATGGCCCAGCACGGTCAGCTCATACCGGATGGCGGTCAGGTAGGCCTCTGAGGCCTCGGTCAGATCCGGCCAGTTGTTGGGAAACTCCACGGGCGCCAGCTGATGATATACGGATCCGTCGCCGACGAGTTCCCAGTCCGGAAGATAGACCGGCTGCCGGTGAAAGGGGGCGTGGGTGCTTACGAGAACATAGCGGGCAAAGAGGGGGCCCTCGTGGGGTCGGATCTCGCGGCGGTAGATCCGGTCCAGGACAAACTGGTCGGGCATGGGAGCGAAACCGAAAGCCGGGCCGCGATAGTCGAAATCCCGGGCATGATATTCACGCTGGTAACCGAAATAGCGGCCTTCGGGCCAAGGCATCGTTGTGCCCGGCATGATCGAGAGGGTGCGGTAACCCGCCCGCGCAAAATAGGAAGCCAGGGGCGGCACCTGGCTGGCGACCAGATAAACGTAGCGCAACTGGTCAGACAGCCAGACCCCGCTTTCCAGCGTACCGAACGCCAGCCAGGAGGCGCCGCCGAAGGTCGGTGAGCGCAGGTAGCGGGAGTAAATCGTGTAGCCTCCGCGGTTCAGGGTGGCGGCCAACCAGTGGATCGACGGTGCGAACGTCTGCCAGTGTTCGCGGTTCTTGAACAGGGTCTGGCCATAGGATTCGATCAGAAACAAATAGACATTGCGGCCCTGGAGACCTGCCAGGGGCATTTCGTAGTCAGGGATCCTTTCGGCGGCCATCTGAACGGCGGCGAGCCCACTGCGACGAATTTCGCGGATGTTGCGCATGAAGGCCACCTCGGCCGCCAGCCGGGGCGTAAAGGCTGTCGCCGGCGGCGGCAGAGGGCCGGGATAGCGGCCGCTCTGATAGGCGCCCACCGCCAGGGCCAGCACCAGGGTCAAGCCCGCAAATCCGCGCCGGGCCGCCGGGTAATGGAAAAAGGCCCCGGCCGTTTGCAGGGACCGCCACAGCGCCCAGAGAACGACGGCGATCAGGGCCGCCGTCAGGGCGGCATAAAGGGTCAGACGTTCCGGTGAAAAGGAGTTGGCCAGGAGATGCGCCAGCCCGGGCAGATAGCCGACATCCATGTACAGGTTGAACGGCCGGTTGAAATAAGCCGGCATAATGACGTCCCCCAGGCGAAACAGGCGTGCGAAGACCAGCACAACCATCATGGGCAGGAGGATCCGGGCACGAGCGGCCCTGCCGACCCAGGCCAGTAAACAGAGCACCGTCAGAAGTCCCCAGACCTCCAGGGACGGCCGCAGCAGCTTGAAGGACAGCATCGGTGCCGCGGGGAAGTCGAGATTGATGAAAACGTTCAGAAAAACCCAGGCCAGGATGAAGGTTGCCAGGTTGGGCCGATCCACAGATGGCCGGAAGCGCGCGCTCACGATTGAACCGCCTCTCGAACGGCAGACAGCGCACGGCGGCGGGTTGGCCGGGATGAGGGCAGTGATTCCAGAAAAAGGGCCAGGCGCGTCATACTGTCGGCCCAGCCGGGATGGCGTTCGAACCGTCGGCGGGCGGCCAGACCCATCTGTCCGAGTCTGGTCCGATCGGCATTCAGTCCCTCCAGGGCCCGGCACACCGCGGCGTGGTCGCCGCGACGCACAAGATACCCGTTGACACCGTTGCTGACCAACTCGCCGGTGGCGCCTTCCCGGGCGCCGATGACCGGCAGACCGAAGGCCTGGGCCTCGAGGGTGGCCATACCGAAGCCCTCGTAGGCATAAGGCATGCACAAAACCTGCGCCCGGTTGAACTCCGCCGTCAGGGCAGGCCCCTCGCGGGGCCCCGTCAGCTGGATCCGGTTGGCCAGACTCCGCGCCTCGATGGCTTGTCGCACCCGCCGCACATGGGACCCATCCATGTCCAGGCGGCCCACCACCCGCAGCGACCAGGCGTTGCGCGGCAATCCGCCCAGGGCTTGAATCAGGGGCAGCAGGCCTTTGCGGGGAATGAGGTTGCCCAAAAACAGCAACCGCAGGGGGCCGCGCTCAAGGGCACGTGCGGTGATGACTTCCGGCGCAGGGGTGTCATCCAGGCGATCCCCCCCGGGGGGCGCCACCACATGCGGGCGATCGGCGGCGGTCAGACGCCAGACCGTGTCCCGGGTAGTGCGCGAGTTGAAGATAAAACCGTCCACGCCGTCCAGATAGCGTTTTTCCACCCGTCGCAGCAGGCGATTGCGCCAGACCGCACGAGGTTCGTCGCAAAGCACCTGGTGGACCACCGCGACAGCGGGGCCGTGATGGCGGCCGCGCCGCGCGTTGAAACGGATCAGGGAAGGATGGCACAATTCGTCCTGGAGCAGCAGATCCAGCCCCTGCATATCGTCGGGCAGGTTCCAGTTGAGGACCAGCCGTCCCGGGTAGCTTGTGGCCGGCAGGCTCGTCACCCGGACCCGGTGCCCGCGTGCCTCGAGCGCCGCTACCATCCGCCGATCGTAGAGGTAGCCACCGGTAAGGGTGTCGAGGCGGCCATAGATGACCAGCCCGATATTCACCGGAATTCCTCCCGGTAGGACGCCCAGGCGTCCGTGTCTTCCCAGATGCGGACCTCGATCGCGGAGAGGTGATGCGGCTGCAGGCCCGCTGCCAGACGCTCGCAGAAGCAACGGCTGAAATGCTCGATACTGGGGTTGAGCCCTTCGAATTCCGCCAGCTTGTTGAGCATTCGGCCGCGATAATGCGTCACACATTGATCCACGAGCTTCTCCAGGTGTTCGAGATCGGCAATGTAGCCGTGCCGGTCGAGTTCCTCGGCCTGCAGACGCACGTCAACACGGTAGGCATGCGCGTGGGGATCGTTTTCGGGTCCCCAGTCTCCACCCACCAGAAAGTGGTGCGCCTCGAAGGCGCGACTCAGACTCAGGGTGTACATGGCGAGCCTCCTTTTCGTCGACCGCTGGTTTGGACCTAAGTCTTCGGCCGGGTCGGCCACCGCGGCCAGAACCGGCCCACCCGGGCACGGTATTGGTGGTAGGGCCGGCCGAAACGCGCCGCCAGCAGCCTTTCCTCCTGGGCCGTGCGGCGCCTCTGGTGGCAAGCGAAACAGACCAGACCGCCCAGCACCAGGGGACTCGGGCAGATCAGAAACAATCCCAGGTAGATCAGCCCCATGCCGGTGACGATCGGGTGCTGCAGCCAGCCGAATATGCCGCCGGTCACAAGCTTCCGACTCTGCCCCCGGGAATCGAAGGTGGTCTGCCGCCGCAGGGCGGCCACGGCGGCCAAAACCACCGCATTGCCCAGCAAAAGACACCCCCCGCCGGCCAACGCCAGTCCGATCGACGCCCCCGCACCGGGCGGAAGAAAATGGATGCCGATCTCCGGCCACGCCGCGGCGGCCAGACTGAGCAGCAGGCCGCCAAGGGCCAGCAACGGTAGAATCAGGTCCGTGAAGCGATCGGATGCCGTCGGGGGCGATGCATCGTTGTCCGCCGCCACACGACGGCGCGGCCGCATTCGCCGGACGGAAACCGGGCTGGGTACCGGAAAAGCCAACAACAGAGCCATCTGCAGTGCACAGGTCGCCCCCACGAGAAGACGCACCGCCGGCATTGCCAAAGGAATCCCCTCCATGCATCCATCCTTGTACCGATGCGGTTCCCGTCAA
>JASJCV010000069.1 GCA_030065275.1 Desulfobacterales bacterium
CAACACCCGCAATATCATACCGGAGCTGGCCACCCACTGGGCCTACGGGGACGACAAGAAAACCATGTTTTTCAAGCTGGACCCGGAGGCCCGCTGGTCCGACGGCCATCCGGTAACGGCCGACGATTTTGTCTACACCCTGGAGTTCATGCGCTCCAAGCACATCGTGGCGCCCTGGTACAACGACTACTACACCAAGGAAATCGATCGCGTCATCGTCTACGACGACCATACCTTCGCCATCGTCGGCACCAAGGCCCAGCCGGACCTGCATCTCAAAATCACGCTACCGCCGACGCCGCGCCACTTCTACTGCGAACTCGACGAAAATTTCGTGCGTTACTACAACTGGCGCATCGCCCCCAATACCGGCGCCTACCAGATGACGCGCTTTAAAAAGGGCCGTTACGTCGTGTTCGAGCGTAAAAAAGACTGGTGGGCCCGTAACCGGCGCTATTTTCAAAATCGCTACAACGTGGACCGTGTGCGCTATACGGTCATTCGCGACGTCAACCTGCAGTGGGAGTATTTCCTGAAGGGCAAACTGGATAATTTTGATCTGACCATACCCCAGTTCTGGCATATCAAGAGCGATAAACCAGTGGTCCACAAGGGCTATGTCGAGCGGATTTGGTTTTTCAACGACACGCCCCAGTCGGCCCAGGGCCTGTGGCTCAACCTGGACCGGGAAGTCTTCAAGGATCTCCGCCTGCGTGAGGCCTTTGCGCATGCCATGAATATCGAAAAGGTCATCGCCAAAGTCCTACGCAACGACTACTTCCGCCTGGAAAGCGCCTACGTGGGCTACGGGCCCTATTCGAACGACCTGATCCAGGCGCGGCGCTTCAACCTCGCCAAGGTCGAAGCGCTCATGCAGGATGCCGGCTGGCAGCGGGGTCCGGACGGCATCTGGCAGAAAAAAGGCCAACGCTATTCCGTGGAAGTTTCCTACAGCCGCGAGGAGCACACGCCCCGCCTGGTGGTGCTCAAGGAGGAAGCCCGCAAGGCGGGCATCGAACTGCGCCTCCAGCGCCTGGATCCGGCGGCCCAGTACAAGAAAGTACTGGAAAAGCGCCACGATGTGGGCTGGCTGGGCTGGAGCACCGGAATGCGGCCCCATTTCTGGGAGTTCTGGCACTCGGTCAATGCCAACAAACCCCAGACCAACAACGTGACCAATACGGACGATGCCGAACTGGATCAGTTGATCGACCGCTACCGCGATTCGCTCGATGCCGATGAACGCATCGAACTCTCCAAGCGGATTCAGGCCCGGGTGCACGAACTGGGCGCCTTTGTGCCGACCTTCATGGTGCCCTATTTCCGGGAAGCCTACTGGCGCTGGTGGCGTTTTCCGGATCCGCCGGCCACCCGTGTTTCGGGCAGTCTGCTCGCGCCTTTCGGCAGCACCACTGGTGGGCTCTTCTGGTTCGATGCGGATCTTTACCGGGAAACCCGCGAGGCCAAGCGCCAGGGCATCGTCTTCGACCCGGTGACCGTCGAAGACACGACTTTCAAGATCGGTTCCTGAATATGGATACACCCCTATTAGAGATCGACCATCTGACCACCGCTTTCGACACCGAGGAGGGGCGGCTGCGGGCCGTGGACGGCATCAGTTTCAGCCTGGCCGCTGGCCGAACCCTGGGGCTGGTGGGGGAATCCGGCTGCGGTAAGAGTGTCACGGCCCTGTCCGTCATGCGTCTGCTGCCCCAGCCCGCCGGGCGGATCGAATCCGGACGCATCCTGTTCAAGGGTGAGGACATCGTCCGCCTTTCGGCCGACGAAATGCACACCCTGCGCGGCAACCGGATGGCCATGATTTTCCAGGAGCCCATGACGGCTCTGAACCCGGTGCACACCATCGGCCGCCAGGTGGGTGAGGTCTACCGGCTGCACTTTCCGGAGATGGTCAACGGGGAGGTCGAAAGGGCCGTCACGGAGATGCTGGCCAAGGTCGGTATCCCCGACCCGGCCAGGCGTCTGGGGGAATACCCGCACCAGATCTCCGGCGGGATGCGCCAGCGCGTGATGATTGCCATGGCCCTGGCCTGCCGGCCGGATATCCTGATTGCCGATGAACCCACCACGGCCCTTGATGTGACCATCCAGGCCCAGATACTGGCGCTGATCAGTGAGCTCCAGGCTGAAACCGGTATGGCCGTGATCTTCATCACCCATGACTTGGGGGTCATTGCCGAACTCTGCGACGACGTGGTGGTGATGTATGCCGGCAAGGTGGCCGAGGTGGCCCCGGTGGGTGAACTCTTCCAGAACCCCCGGCATCCCTATACCCGCGGCCTGCTGGCTTCGATTCCCACCCTGGAAACGCCGGCCAAGCAACCATTGCGTGTGATCGAGGGCGTGGTCCCGGGTCTGGACGACCTGCCGCCCGGATGCCGGTTTGCCAACCGTTGCCCGCATCGCCAGGCGGTCTGTGAAGAAGCGCCGCCGCCCCTGGAGACGGTGGGGACGGCCCACACCGCGGCCTGCTATTTTGCGACGGCGCTCGATGCCTGGCGGCGACCGCAGGCCGGGGAAAAGCGGCCGGGAGGCGAAGACGACGGGTCCCTTTGATGGGATCGTCGACAACGACAGGGGATGACAACCCGATGACGGACAAGCTGCTCGAAGTCGAAAACCTCAAAATGTACTTCCCTGTGCTGGGCGGCGTGCTGCGCCGCCGGGTGGCGCAGGTGTTCGCCGTGGACGGGGTCAGCTTTACGATCGCAGCAGGCCAGACGCTGGGGCTGGTGGGGGAATCCGGCTGCGGCAAGACCACCGTGGGGCGCTGTGTCCTGCGTCTATACGAGCCCACCGCAGGGCGTCTGCGCTTCCAGGGGGGCAATTTGATGCAGTTGCGGCGTGACGAACTAAGGACCGCGCGACGCGACATGCAGATGATCTTCCAGGACCCGTTCGAGTCGCTCAATTCGCGCCATACCGTTCAGGAGGTCCTGGAGGAACCCTTTGTGATCCACCGTCTTGGCGATGCGGCCGAGCGAGCCCGTCGGGTGCGCCGGCTGCTGGAGCGCGTGGGCCTGCCGCGCAACACCCTGTTGCGCTTTCCCCACGAGTTCAGCGGGGGGCAGCGTCAACGGATCGGCATCGCCCGGGCAATTGCACTCGAACCGCGATTGATCGTCTGCGACGAGCCGGTGTCCGCCCTGGATGTCTCGATACAGTCCCAGGTCATAAACCTGCTGCTGGAACTCCAGCGCGAAATGGGCCTGGCTTATCTTTTCATCGCCCACGATCTGGCAGTGGTCAAACATATCTCTGATCATATCGCCGTCATGTATCTGGGCCGCATCGTGGAATATACAGATGCCGACACGCTCTACCGCTCCCCGCGGCACCCCTACACCCGTGCCCTCATAGCGGCCATCCCGGTCCCGGATCCCGGGGCGCGCCGCCATGTAGAGGTTTTGACGGGCGATGTGCCCTCACCCATGAATCCGCCCAGCGGCTGCCATTTCCGCACCCGCTGCCCCCACGCGGTCGAGCGCTGCCGGACGGAAGATCCCCGGCTACGGCCGGTGCCCGGAGGACCCGGCAGCCATCATGTGGCCGCCTGTCACCGCCTGGAAGAACTCATGCCCACGGACTAACGGAATCGTTCAATGCGGATCACGGTTTGTGAATTGGCCCATACGGAAATCGAATCGGATGGCGGCTGGCAGGCGCTGGGCGCCCGTTTGGAAACGCAGGCCGCCGAGTGGCTGCTCCTACCGGAAATGCTCTTCAGCCCCTGGCTGGCCGCCTCGCGCGCGGTTGATCCGGAGCGCTGGCGCGACGCGGTCAAGCGCCACGACCATTGGGTCAGCCGTTTGCCGGAGCTGCCGGTCCGGGTGGTGATCGGTTCGCGTCCGGTGATCGACCGCGGATGTTTCTTCAACGAAGGTTTTGTCTGGGAGCGCGCTTCGGGCTACCGCGGGGTCCATCGAAAATACTACCTTCCCAACGAGGAGGGGTTTTGGGAAGCCCGCTGGTACGCACGCGGCCCGGGCGATTTCCGGGTAGTCGACGTCGAAGGGGTGATGGTGGGCTTTCTGATCTGCACCGAACTGTGGTTCATGAACCGTGCGCGCGTCTACGCGGGTGAGGGCGTACATGTCATCGTGTGCCCGCGGGCAACCGGGGCCGACTCCACGGCCAAGTGGATCGCCGGCGGCACCGCGGCGGCGGTGGTGTCCGGGGCCTTCTGTGTGTCCTCCAACTTCGTCGGCCCCAATGTGGCGGGAATTCCCTTCGGCGGTACCGGCTGGGCGATCGAGCCGGAAGAGGGCCGGCTGCTGGGCCGGACATCGAAGGCGAACCCGCTGGTGACCCTGGATATCGATCCCGCCTGGGCCGAAAAGGCCAAGCACACCTATCCGCGCTATGTGCGTGACTAGGAACGAAACCAGAGCCGATCCAAGCGCCATCGGCCAACCCGTCGGGGTGCCATTGGATCCCGAACGCGTGGCCAGACAGTCGGCCATGACGACAATGGCCCCCAAGCCATCGCTTCTTGTCCGGTAGAACAGTACGAGGACACCACGGAAACACGATGGACTCTTTGACCCAAATAACATTCGGCGCCGCCTGCGGAGAGGCCGTCCTCGGTCGGAAGGTCGGAAGGAAGGCACTCGTTTGGGGCGCCATTTTGGGAACATTACCCGATCTGGATGTCTTTATCCCCCTCGGCGGCCCGGTCAATGACTTCGTATACCATCGAGGCTTCAGCCACTCGCTCATTCTCCTGGCCCTGCTTTCGCCGATGATCGCCTGGCTGATTTCGAAAATACATCCCGACACGAAGCGGCATTATCGTGGCTGGGTTCTGCTTTCCTTTCTCGTACTCGAATCCAGTGTGCTTCTGGACTTGCTGACCATTTATGGGACCCAAATCCTGTGGCCTTTCGACACCACGCCCATGGCCCACCCGGTTCTGTTTATCATTGACCCCCTCTTTACCTTGCCTGTGCTCACGGGCGCTCTGGCCGCGTTGGTGCTCACAAGAGAGCGTTCCCTGGGCCATCGAATCAATTCGCTCGGCCTGTTTCTCAGCCTGGCCTACCTGGGCTGGGCCATGGGTGCCGCTGAATTCGTCGATCGCCGGGTGAGGGCCAAGCTTGCCCGTCAGGAGGTGTCCTATGCCCAGTTGATATCCTCCCCGGCACCGTTCACCACGTTGCTGTGGCGGGTCGTGGGCATCGAGGATGATCGCTATTTCGAAACCTACCTCTCTCTATTCGATCAGGATACGCCGCTGCGTCTTGATTTCTACCCCCGCAATCTGGACCTCGCGGCCGGCATCGAAGAACACCCGCCGGTCGTCAAATTGAAATGGTTCACCCGTGGGTATTATGCCTTTTCGACCGCGGGTGCGGATGTCGTCATGACCGATTTGCGCATGGGTTCGGAGCCTGACTTTGTATTCCAATTCAAGGTTGCTCGGCTGAACGATCGGCATTCCCTGCCCGTTGACGCTGAAAGACTGTTTATCACCCGGGATTGGCGGCGCCTTGCTTGGGTCTGGAAGAGGATCTGGCGCGCGAGGCCCTGAACCTTATACGATCCGGTCGCCACGGGCCTCAAAACGCTTTGCGGGAATCGGGGCAAGTTCGCTCACCGCCGATCCTATCTCCGGAGCTGACAGCGGAAGTCGGGATGCCGGTCATGTTTGGAAGATCGGTGGCACTGCGAGGGGGGGCGATTGGCACATCATCGCAGGATTTGAGCGCCAGGCGGTTTGTGTGACCCTCTCAAGCGGTCCGTACGCATGTGTTCAGGTCCCCGGGCCCAACCGCAGATTTTTTAACGCCGATATGACAGATCGCGCCATCAGTAGGTCGGGGTCTGCTTTTCCCCCTCGCAAATCTCTTCTACCTTTTCGCTGACGAGATAGCCCTTGTCCCATTCGCGCTTCGTCACCTTGCGGCATTTGGTCTGCTGGTCTCTTGGCCCCGGAATGGCCTCGATCGCATAATCCGTATTCTGATCGTAGTAGACGATGCGTTTATCGCTCAAATCGGCCTCGCGTGCAATCTGGTGCTGCTGATCAACGGCATTGCCGACCACCGCACCGAGCAATGTCCCGACACCGGCGCCGATAAGAGTTGCTTTGCCGTCCCGACCGAGAAGGTGCCCCGACAGCGCGCCGACGCCTGCCCCGATCGCCGCACCGCGCTGTGTATTGTAGTGATGAGAATGCCTGCCGGTGCATGAAGCCAGCACGGCGAGGGCCAATAGCAAGGCCAAAAGATGGGCGTATGGTTTCATTGGGTGCTCCTTGTCGGGGGTGGGTTGGCCGCCGGTATCAGTCGGTGCCGCGGGCCGTTTCGTTTTGCTTGTTCAGACGTCCGGCCGTGAAGATAAGTCTACAGCGAGGGAAAATTTCCCAAAGCCATCTCAATAATTGTAGACGACGATTTCATTGCCCAGCACCATAAACGGATGCGGCCGTGCCTGGGCGCGATGGAGGTCAACGACCGCAAAGCCGTTCATTTTCTCCCAGCCTTCGGACAAGGCCATTGTTTTGATCAATCGGGATAGGTCCTGCGAGTAGATCTGGACGTTCAGATTGGAATGGAAAACGCGGGGGGCGCCGCCGCCGCCCGCCGCCGTTGGGACGGGTGCGCCCAGAAGGCTTTCATATCCATACACCAATACATCGTTTGCGCCATCGCCATCGTAGTCGCGGACCCCGACAACCCGCGACACCTGATGCGGCGATGAAGATTTCAACTGGATTTTCTGCTGCAGTTTCAAGTCTTTATCGAATCGGTACAGATTCATCCGGCTGTCGGTGGCAAACAACGATCGTGGAGGGCGCCGCACGGACGGCGATGCGGCCACGCTCAGAATAGCGTTTTCGGTATCAAAACGCCGAAGAATTTTTCCCGATCGGGAGATCTTGTAGATGCCCCCTTCATCGCGCAGCCAGGAGGATGCGAATTTAAAGGCATAGATGGATTGATTGTCACCAGGACCCAATACAGCCGGGAGCACGCGAACACCCGTGTAGTGGTCGCCCATCTGGCGGACCCAGTTCGTCTTCCCCCGGCTGTCGAGACTGACGAGAGCGGCCTTGCGGTCATCGGTCCTGTTGTGGACCTCCCGGTGTCCATCGGCTGAGGCGAAAGTGCCAATAATGATATCGGGGCGCCCTGTCGCATTCATCCATACGACGAGGTTTTGGGGTTGGGGTCCCATGAGATAGCGCCACCGTTCCCGGGGGCGGCGATCGTAGACGATGATCCCGCGGGGGTTCCGCATGTGATCGGCCGTCATCATCGCAATGATTTCCTTGTGTCCGTCGCGGTCGATATCGGCCAGCCCGGCGATCCTTCCGCCGCCATCGCGTTGGTGAAAGGGGTAATGCCTGAGTTTACGGACGTGGTGCCACACTTCCTTGCCATAGCGGTCCAATAGCAGTAAATGAACATCGCCGCCATCCGTACCCGAAACGGCGATGGCCGGTCCCGCCTCCCATTCGTCCACCAGGTCGATCGTCACCGGAAAGGTAAAGCGCCGCGTCCACAGGGTCGATCCGTCGGCTTTGAGCGCGTATAGACCGCTGCCGGAGGCGGTGATAAATTCCTGTTGGCCGTCGGCATCCAGGTCATAGGCTTTTGTGTTGGCATAATCATCGAGATTCGGGTGGGTAATGGTCGTCATCCCGAAGGGCGCGCGCGGGGCTGGAACCGGCGGTGTCAACCCGATGCGGACTTCAAATGGACGGCCGGCCTGCAGGTGAACCGTTTCCAAAAATAGCGTCTGACCGCCTTTTTTGACCATGATGACGGTACGGCCGGCCCCGACCGTCAGCCGGTGCTGCCCGGCCTTTAACCGATGCCCGATTGCCTGGCTGCCGGCCCAGACATCGATTGCGTCGGTCTTCGTGTCCACCAGAATGGCCGCACGGTCCTTTCGGGCCGGCGTATGAGCGAAGATCATATCGCCGTTGCCCTCGATGTAGCCGAACTGGGGTGTCTGCCGGCTGTGGGACTGTTGCGTGATACTGGGGCGCACGGTGGCGTAGATTTCAGTGGCGGTGATATGGCCGTCGGCGTTGATATCCGCCGCTCCGTTCAGCGCGGCCAGTAGATGATCGGTAAACAAGCCGTGGCCTTCGGATTCCACGGCCAGCTCCGACCGGCTGCCGGCCGTCAGAATCTGAATGCTTCGGGTCTGCATCATTTTATGGATATAAGCGGCATCATGCGGGGGATGCCTTTTGATCGCCCGGGTCAGGCCCAGCCCTGAATAGCACGAGTCAAAGGCCATCAGAATGTGCTTGGCCCTGAACGTTTTCATCTGGTGATTCAAACGGTCCATGGGCAGCATGGTGCCTTCCCAGTCATAGGCGTCGGCATCGGAAGGCAGGATATAGCCCCTTTCTCTTCCCCCGGGGCGATCCTCGGTCTGGCCGTGGCCGGCAAAGAAGAAGACGAATCTGGCGTTGGCGTCGATTTTTTTTCGTAACGTCTCCAACTGGCGCCATATGTTCTGCCGCGTGGCGTTTTGATTGGTCAGGACGGTCACCTCGAAATCTTTTTGCTTCAAGAAGGCCGCCATCGCTTTTGCATCCCGGGTGGCATATTCGAGGTGCGGCCAGTGGTCATATCGATCGATCCCGACCACCAGCGCATGGGATGACGAATATCCGCTCTGCAAAACAGCGGCCCGCGATAGTGAGGGCCCCATCATGGCGATGATCATGCAAACTGTCAGCAGCCGTTTCATGCCCTTTCTCCGTTGCCATGCATTCCGATGCGTCCTCAACGTTTACCCGGAGCGCGCGGGTAGCTGGTCAACTCGATTGAGGCCTGCGCGGCTTCCTGGCCTAAGTGGGCCCGAGCCGCTTTTGCCCCTCTGACCCCGACCAGCCTCTCCAGATCGTGGAACAATGCCGATGAGGGATGAATATCTTCTTTGCCGATTAACCTTGCGAGCATCTCCGGCCGATGCGTAAATGCAAACAATTTGACCGTCTCCGTCCCAAAGGGCCAGTGGGTGCGAAACCCTTCGGCCAGAGAACGGCGCTCTCCCGGCGCCACAGGGATCAACTCGGACCGGTCGGATGGATACAGGACATGCACGGCCCCGGCCGGGTCGATATCGATGAGCAGCAGATAGGCCGGTTTCGCCGTCCGGATCTCAAACCCAAAGGGTTCACCTTCATGAAGGATGGTGTGGGGTAATCCCCCCTTTAGCGCAAGTTCGATATGAAACGGCTGTTGCGGGTAGTCGAGATTGATCAGCGGTTGAATCCGCAGATGCCGTCTGATGCGGTCCAGCACCGCCTGAACATCGAAGGCGGTAAACCGGCAAAGCGGATGCTTGTCGGGCCGTGCCAGCACCAGCGTATCGCCATCAGGGGTGATGGTGAGGTCCGGCGCGGTGCGTACGATCTCCACACCTTCGACCTGGGTTAGATGGCGTTTTAAAAGAGACAACTCATCGGCAATGCGGACCCGCAGCCTGGCCCTGCCGGTCGCCGGCGTGACGGCGTCTCCTGCCAGCCTGCCGCCCGCGTGCACGAAAAAAGACCTGGCATGCAGGTTTTCAGCGTTTTCGCCCCGCTCCGGCAGCGCCTGCGGAGTTTGCCTGAACCGCTCCTGAACCAGCGACCTCACGGCGGTAAACAGTTCCATCTGACTCCACTGACCGTTGTTGTCGGCATCCACAGGCACCTGGCCGGAAAGAACCCTCAACAGCGCGTCCGTAAGGGCCCCGTGAGGTTTTCCGTCGATGGTGGGGTAGAGATAGAGCAGATCTTCCTGGATATCTTTGGCGATTTCATTTTCCGAAGATGCCGCAATATAGAAGATATTCCGGTAAGGATAGGGTTGGATCGGGGCCAAATTGTCTTCAAAGCTGCCCATCGAACGCTCCTCGTCGAAAACGCTTTTCGAGGCCAGTTGGATATAGCGGGCGGGATCAGGCACCTTATGCCCGCTGCCGGCGCGAACGGTGTTGCCCGCAAAACAGGTGTCAAAGACCAGGAGGACCTGCCGGTCACGATCCAGTTCTTCGAGCACGGGGCGCAGGTCACGCCGGCCGACGATCAGCTGCGACATCATGTCCTCCAGGGATTGGCTGGGATCGGCGCTGAAATCCGCAGGCACGAGGGCCCCGGAAGCATGGGGCAGCGGCAGGGCCATATAATCGTCGCGCCGACTGGTCCCGTGTCCACTGAAATAGATGAAGATCCGGTCCCCTGACCGGGACCGATGGATCAACTGGTCGAGTTCGGCAAGAATGCGGTTTTTGTTCGCTTCCTGATCGACCAGGGTGCGAATGTTGGCGGTGTTGAAATCATACCTGGTCGCCAGGACGGTTTTCAAGGCGGCCACATCGTAGGGAGGACCTTCCAGAACCCTGGTTTGGTATTGGCCGATGCCGATCAAAAGCGCATGGTTGGCCGCGTTGGCCCCGGGGGCCGCCAAACCCACGATCAAGAGGACGAGGGCGGCGATCGCTGCTGTTATCCGTGGGTCCAAGGTTATCGCTTCTCCAAGGCCGGGTCTGACTGGGGAACAAGGGTGATCCTTACTCTCCGGTTCAACAGATGATCGGTTTCATCGTCCCCGTCATAAAGCAGTTGCGTTTCACCGCGTCCGGCGGCCTGCAGTTTCCCGATCAGAGATGGAAACCGCCGCTCCAATTCGGCTTTCACGGTCTCGGCCCGCCGTTCGGACAGGATCTGGTTATACGCCCGGGGTCCGCGTTTATCGGTGTGGCCGACCAATAAAAAGGCGGCCGGGCGCATCGTCGCCTGCGATAAGGCCCGGCCCAGTTCGAGGACCTGCCGGTTGCCGCGGGCATTCAAATCCGCGCGGTCAAATTCAAAATGCACTGGCAGGTTCACCGCGGGACGCACGGCGAACCGGCCGTTCGTCCTGAAAGCCTTGCCCGGGTCAAGTAAAGCGGCGATGTCGGCGGCGGCCATGATTTCCTTATAGGATTGAATGCGAGCCTTGCGCAGAGCGCTCGCGAGCCAGTCCGGAGCGGGGGATGGGTGAAATCGGCAGGCCAATTCCAGCGCGCGCAGCGCCTGGAGTCGCCGGCCGGACCGGGAAAGGACCTCGCCCTGGCGTCCAAGTGCCAGTGCTTCGGTTCGGGGGGTCCCCGCGGTGGCGCGCGCCTGTGAAAAGGCATGCGCCGCCGGTTCCAGCCGACCTTTTGCGGCGTACAGCCGTCCCAGCATATACCAGGCATTGAAATTCGGGCATGCCGCAATTGAACGCTGCAGCCATTCAATCGATTGTTGCCGATCGGCCGCTGCTCTGGCGCGTTCGTAATAGACGGCGCCGCTGCGGCAGTCCATCGCCAACGAAAGGCCGGGCCAGACGGCAACCATCATCAACAGGCCCGGCACGAGAAGACTTGGCATGCGCCATCTTCGCCTTAACTTCGCAGCGGTCGGTGAATTCTTGTGGTCCATCGGGATATCATCGCTTGGTTTTACCGGCAGTGCCCCTCTCGGCGTATGTGGGTAGTAGCGCTTCCGGCGGCCAGCCCTTCCTGCTGCTGGCGCAGGGCCAGTGACCGTGACGCATGCGGGGACAACCTGGCCAGAACATCCGCCGGGGTTCTGAAGCCGTTTGCATAGGCATTCAGGGGTGATCGGGTCAAAAAAGCCGTGATCCGATGGGGACCGGTTTTGCCCTCCGCCGTGAGCGCGTAGTTTTTGTGCCCGCCGGGTATGGATATCCGACCCCGTTTCACATTGCTGCGGGGATGATATCGATTCGGAAACAAAACCGTCCCCTGATCATCCGAGTCGACGCTGATGATGTTCAGGTGCCCCGCTTCGGGGATCCAGAGGGAAATTGCCAATGGATCACCGATTTCAAAACAGTGTTTGTTCAATTCGATCCAGATGGTTTCATTGCTTTTATTGACCAGCGTATCGATTTCCTGACGGACAAAACCGCTGCCTTCCCCCAGGGAAACCAGTTGCAGCGGTCGTTTGCGAAGGTCTGCATTCCCGGCGATCTGGGGGTGAAATCGGACGGTGTCGGAGCGGATCTGCGCGCGAATGAATTGAGTGGTCAGGCGCTTTAGCGCTTCGGGGGTAATCCGATCGCCGGCCATGGCCGCGGACCGGACAACCTGCCGCAAGCCCAGGGTGAAAATACTGCCCTGAGCCGTGGCAACCGTTTTCTCGTCATCGCGACAGGCCGTAAGGACGACATAGTTGTCGTCCGGCGCCCCCGGGTTGCTGGGTGCCATGACGTCGAAACGCCCCCCGCCACCGGCGGCTTCGATATCGGCCGAATAGGAAAAAGACTTCACTTGAGCGTCGTTTACCGCAAAGGAGCGGGGATTCAGGTGCAGACTTCGCGTGGCGCTTCCGCTGTGGCAGGCATCTAAAATGACGAAAATATTGCGGCTGTGCATTCGCGCCAGCAGCGCGCTGAAGGCGTCATCGACCAAGACGCCCGTGAGCGTCGTGCGTCGCGCCTGCTGTACGATGGCGGCATCGTACATCAGCAGGACCTCATCGAATGCATCGTTTTCATCCTGGCTCGTATCCGGAATCTGGGAGCCATGTCCACTGAAGTAAAACAGTATGCGGTCGTCCGGGCCGACCCCCTGGATGAGCCAGTTTTCAATAGCCGCAGCCACCTGCCGGGTTGATGCCGCTTCATGCGCCAATACCTTGATGGCATCGTTTTCAAACCCCAGTAGTTGCGCAAATTCCGTCATCATCCGGATATCCAGATCGACGCCGCTGAGTCTGGCATCCAATTGGGCATAGCGGCCGACCCCGACCAGCAGGGCGCGATCTTCACCGTGTGCAAGGCCGCCCATGGCGGGGATCGCGATCGCCAGCCATACAACCAATGAGATGTTTCCTCGCGTTGGGGCTATTCCTGAGGTCAATGTGGCAGCGCTCCTTCATCCACACCTGCGGCAAGCACGCCCGATGGATATCATCACGGATCGTCCTCTGGCTGGGCGTGCGGCCCCCGGACGGATTTTAAAAGGATGTCGGGACTTATGGGGGATAGACGTATAGCGATTCTGAAAAGTCTACATGTCATTTGAGCGTCATCCCCAAATGCCTCAGTTGGGTTTTGCCGCGCTGCAGGGATTTTTGATCCGAGTAGAGCAGCACCACCTGGTAACGGCGCTTGCCGGTGCGGTACCATTCGATATTGAGGTCAGGCGCCTGTTTGCGCAGGTGATCGTAAAAGCCGGCGGCGCGAAAAGGTTGGGCAAAGGTCAGGATCGGGATATGCTTCGATGGCATGTAGGACAGACGGTTGCCGGCAGTGACGGATGCCGGCGCGGCGGTGGCGCCCTGCAGAAATTTTCCCAGATGATGGTGAATATAGCCGCTGTACCATTTCGCGCCTTTGGGAATG
>JASJCV010000070.1 GCA_030065275.1 Desulfobacterales bacterium
CAGATCAATTCCTCTGTCAATGGCGCGGAGAAATTCATACGCCGGGGAAGATTCAAGGATTTCAATGCGCGTCACAACAACAGATGGAGCGCCAGTTTAAACAAAAAGGACGGCAAGGTCCGCATCCTTTACGGACATCTGTCGCGGCGTTATGCGGGCGATCCAAGCACGGTGGCGCGCGGTTTTTTAAAAGACGCCCATGCGGCTTTCGGAATGAAACCCGACCTCGCGGACCTCAAAACATGGCGCGCCGGTCAAACCTTTAATCGCTACCATGTCAAACTCCAACAGACCTACAATGATATTCCTGTACGAGGGGCCTCGGTCCTGGTGCACGCCAACAATGATGGTCAGGTAACCATGGTCCAAAACGACTACCGCGATACCATTCAGGTGGTCAATCAGAGACAGATTACCCGGGACGCAGCCGCCAAGATCGCCCTGGACGATCTCGAGGCTGAACTTGGCCCCCAAGGCTTCATCGGGGCTGAAAATGCGGAGGAAGTCATTCTGCCCCTTGGCGCCCAGCATCTTTTTATCTGGGAAATCACCATTCCGACAGAAGATCCATTCGGCTATTGGGTTTATCATATCGATGCCGATAGTGCCGCCATCATCTATAAAGCAAACGAGATTGTCGCCTTGATGAATGGCAGGGGGAAAACCTATAAGACCAATAGTGCCTGGCATGAGGAAAATATCAAGAAGGCTAAACTGAAGCACATGTTCACCGCTGCGGAAGGGATCCCCCAGGGTTACCTATTCGGCCTGCATGCCGATATCTACGACTATAACGGGAACGATCCGTTCTCCCCAAATTTGAAGTTTAATTACAATCCCAACCTCCCGGAAGAGAAACCCTGGTTCGATGCCACGACTGCGTACTACCAGATAAATGCCAATTGGAATTGGTGGAACAACTTGGTTCGTCAATATTGGGGACCCAAGTGGCTCATCGGGAGCCTCAACCGCCTGCCAATTACGGCTGTCGTCAATGTGGATGACCTGTGCAATGCATTCTACACCCCGGAATTGGCCGAAGGTCTGCCTGGTTTTGTATTCGGCAATGAGGGCGCCTGTGCAGCCACGGCCGAAGACCTGGTTCTGGACCAGAGCGTCGTTGCCCACGAATACGCCCATGCCGCGATGGACGCCTTGGGTTTTGACGAGCAGTTCGGCGGGCCGGTGGACCATTATGGAAGGGCCATGGGTGAAGGTAATGCGGACTGGTTTGCCTATTTGGTAACCAAGTCGCCGATTTCCGGCGATGTGGCCTGGGCCTGGTCCGGGGCGGGTTATCTGCGGCGACTCGATAATACCCGGGTTTACCCCGACGACGTGGATCACCCCTCGACAGGGCTCCCGCAAGAACACTACACGGGCCAGATTTGGGGCGGCTATCTCTGGGACCTGAGCCAAGTGTTGAATGCCAAGGCTAAAAAATTTGTCTATGAGGGCCTTTTTTACTTCACGGCGGAAGGCGGACACCGCCCCACGCAGCCCGATTTCATGGATGCGATCTATGCCCAGATTCTGGCCGAGCAGGATATGAGCAACAGAAATGGCAAGTCGTATAAAATGTCGTATAAAAATTCCGCCAAAGCCTGGGGATGTATGGCCAGCCGGGGTATCAACGCCGTCCTGCGCGCACCCTACGCGCATTCCAGCGACTATTTCGGATCCGGCCTGCCGGGCAGCGACCAGGTGGCTTATTTCAGCTGGAGTTTTCCCCAAGTAAAAAAAATAAAGACCAAGGGGCAAATCCTCAAGGCCTTCGATACCAACGAATATCCGATCACGGTGACTGAAGCGGGCCGGACCCTGAATGTCAAGGTCAAAGCCAAGGCCGCGAACATGGCGCCGGCAGTCAAAATCTACACGACCGATTCCGCATTCGTGGCAAAAGGTAAATCGTCATCCGATGCAGCCTCGCTTGATTTTCCTGATATTCCGCCCAATGACTATGTTGTCGTGTTGAGTGCCAACAAAGGCGCATATAAGATCGAAATCAAGGTCAAGTAACCCGATATGTTTCGGGGTCGGCTTAATCCTGCGTATCAGGCCGGCGGTGCCACTGCGGTCAATATTTGAAGCCGGATGCTTAGCAGGCCGGTCAATATTGACCGTTTCCGTGCTTGGGGGGTCAACTCCCTGGCCTTGGCCCACGGCACTACACGAGCATTCCAGGCTTCAAACGCTTCGCTCCCGAATATTTGTACAGCTCCCTCCTTTGTTGATACCCAATCTTGGCACAACTCAAACTTAAACCGGGATCGGTTTTCGGGTGGCAAGTCGCCACGGCGGGACAGTTTCAGATGGCACTGACGCCATCAATGCGGAAACTGATTCGCTGGAGACTTAAGCTTATGTTAGCGGCCGGTGAGCCATTGTTACAGCCCCCCCAACCTATCTGTCTTTACGCCACCATCGTGGGTCGCAATAGTGGCCTGCAATAGCGGCTCAAAAGCCTACCGAGTCGGGCGTTGTAAAATCACGGCCCGCTGTCAGTCGGTATTTCCTTATCCACCATGTTTTTCATCATCACGGCATCTTCAAAAGGCGCGGGTGACTCGCAGATGATGGTCGCCTGTTTGCGGTGTCTGCGCAGGGCTTCGAGCAGCGGCCGGAAATCATCCGGCTGCAAACGGAGGTGTTTTTTTTCGCCCTTGGCCGTGTATTCGATGCCGGAGAAATGGGCGTGCAGGTTGTCGGGCAGGGCCGGCATCAGGGCGTCGTAGGCGATCTGTCCCTGCTGGCGGGCGAGGAGGTGGGCGAAGTCGACGGTCAGGCCGCAACCGGTGTCCGCCATCAGCGCCAGCAGTTCGCGGGCGCTGCCGAACTGGCTGGGTTTCCCGGTGATCTCGGGGCACAGGTCAATGTCCCAGCCCGCCCGTCGGATTTCCGCCTGGAGCGTGAGGATCTGGTCGCGGATCAGGCGGTAGGTTTCGCGCGCCGAGCGCTTCTGGTAGAAGCCGGCGTGAAAGACCACGCAGCGGGCGCCCATCAGGTGGGCCCGGTGGCAGCTGTCCAGGATCCGCTGCCGGCTGGCCACGATTTTCTCTTCTTCGTAGGCGGCCAGGTTGATGTAGTAGGGGGCGTGGACCGAGAGCGCGATGCCGTGTGCGGCGGCCTGTTCGCCGACGGCTGCGGCCATTTCCGGTTTCATGCGCACCCCGTAGGTGAAGGCGACCTCCATACAGTCCAGCCCCAAGCGGGCGATTTCGGCGAGGGCCTTCGGGTAGCCCCGCCCGTCGCTTCCGGCCGGACCGATCCGAATCGATGGCGGTTCTGTGAGCGGGTTCACCATGGCTGTGTTCCTATCGGATTCCTCGGGCCGGGGCAATGGCTCAAGGTCTCAATAGACCGCTGGGGTCTCAAATTTGTATTGACAACTTGACCAATAAATGATTTTTAGCGGCTGTCTGAAATGGGCTTCAACACAAAAGGGAAAGCCGAGGTTATGCTGAATCCCCAATCCCCATTGCCGCTTTATCACCAGTTGGCGGACCGTCTGGCGGCCATGATTCGCGCCGGCGAATACGAAGCCGGGGCGCGCATCCCCTCGGAACACCAACTGGCGGCCACCTATGGCATTGGGCGGCCCACCGTGCGTCAGGCCATCGACGTGCTGGTGCGCCGGCGCATGCTGGCGCGGCGGCGGGGTGCAGGCACCTTCGTGCGCTCGGACCCGCCCCACGAGATCGACCTCTTTTCGCTGGCCGGCACCACTTCCGCCTTTGAGCGTCGGGGTCTCGAGGTCGCCAACCGGATTCTGAAGCCCATGGGCCGGCGCCGGGTGCCGGTCGGTCCGGACAACCCCTTTGCCGGTGGTCGGGCCTACACCTATTCGCGCCTGAGCCATGTCGACGGCTCCCCTGTACTGATCGAGGATCTCTACCTGCACGACGAGCTCTTTGCCGGCATCGACGCCGTTTCCCTCGAAAATCGCTCGGTGGCCACTGTCGTGGCCGAGCGTTACTACCTGCGGCCCATTGGCGGCAAGCAGAATTTCAAGATCGAAACGCTCAGAGGCGCGCGCGCCCGCCAGCTTGATCTGCCGCCGGGCCAGGCGGTGCTGGCGGTGAACCGCTGGCTGCATTTTCCAGGGGTTGACAACGCCGTCTACGCCGAGCTTTTCTGCCGAACCGACCGGTTCGTTTTCTCGCAGACAATTGGAGGACTTGCCCATGAATAAATGTGGTTACTACAGCCAATTCGGAGGGGCCTTCCTGCCCGAAATTCTGGTGGCCACTTTCGACGAGCTGGCCACGGCCTTCGATGCCGTGAAGGACGACCCCGGGTTCTGGCAGGAGTACCAGACGCTGATGGCCACTTATTCCTGCCGCCCGACCCCCCTCACCCTGGCCGAAAACCTGACCCGTCACTTCGGCGGGGGCCGGATCTATATCAAACGCGAAGACCTCAATCACACCGGGGCCCACAAGGCCAACAACGTGATGGGGCAGGGCCTGCTGGTCAAGCGCATGGGCAAGACCCGCGTGATCGCCGAAACCGGCGCCGGGCAGCACGGGGTGGCCACGGCCACCATGGCGGCCCGTTTCGGCTACGACTGCACCATCTACATGGGCGAGGTGGACGTTGAACGCCAGCGCCCGAACGTGTTCTGGATGGAGCAGCTGGGCGCTGAGGTCGTTCCGGTTCGGGACGGTACGCGCATCCTCAAAGATGCCATCAACGAGGCCTTCCGCGACTGGGTTTCCAACATGGACAACACCCACTACGTGCTGGGAACGGCCTGCGGCCCGCACCCCTTCCCGGAGATGGTATCCCATTTCCAGTCCATTATCGGGCAGGAGGCGCGGGAGCAGATCCTGGCCCGCGAAGACCGGCTGCCGGCCCGGGTTTACGCCTGTGTCGGCGGCGGCTCGAACGCCATGGGAATCTTCAGCGGGTTTATGGCGGACGACGGCGTCGAACTGGTGGGCGTGGAGGCCGGCGGCCGGGGGCTGGACTCCGGAGCGCACGCCTCGCGCCTGTGCTCCGACGATGCGGCCATCGGTGTGGCCCAGGGCTACAAGACCTATTTTCTGCAGGATACCGAGGGGCAGATGCAGGAGACTCACAGCATCGCGGCCGGGCTGGACTATGTGGGCGTCTCCCCGATTCTCTCCCACCTCAAGGAAGCCGGACGGGTGCGTTTCGAGGCCGCCACGGACGAGGATGTGGTGGCGGCCATGCGTCTGACCATCCGCAAGGAGGGGCTGATTCCGGCGCTCGAATCCGCGCATGCCTTTGTCCAGGCCTTCAAGGAGGCCCCGGCCGTGGCGCCCGACCAGGCCTTGATCATCAATCAGTCGGGCCGGGGCGACAAGGACATCTTCACGGTGGCCGATGCGTTCGAGGATCCGGGCTGGCGCGATTTTATCAAACGCAAAGCGGAGCAGTACAAAGCTTGACGGTCTCGTAAAATGCCCGGTATCGGCGTTACGCGTAGCCCTCGTCATGGCAGCGTACCGTAAGTACGCTTCATTCCAAGGGATTCGCAAGCCTTGCCCTCGAACATTTTACGAAACCGTCTTCAAATTGATTATTTGACGAGGCGATCATGCTTGAGCACTACCTGAGGCAACGGCGACAGGAAAAAGACATTCTGCTGATGACCCATATCGTGTTGGGCTATCCCTCCTGGGAGGCGAGCCTTGCCATCGTCGACACCATGGTGGCGGCCGGCGTGGACCTGATGGAACTGCAGATCCCTTTTTCGGAGCCCATCGCCGACGGTCCGGTCATCCTGCGGGCCAACCAGGAGGCCCTCCAGCGCGGGGTCACGGTGGCGCGCTGCCTGGAATTTGGCCGGGAAGTGGCCCGGCGCCATCCGATCCCATTCATCTACATGACCTATTACAACATTCTCTACCGCTACGGCGTGGACCAATTCGTTGACGGCATGGCCGAGAGCGGGCTGCAGGGCGCTATCGTGCCGGACCTGCCGCCCGAGGAGGGCGACGGTTACATGGCGGCGATGGAGAAAAACGCCATGCATCCGATCTTTATCTATTCCCCCACCACGAGTGAGGCGCGTATGCGCTACCTGGCGGGATATGCCCGGGGGTTCGTCTACTGCGTGGCCCGCAAGGGGGTGACCGGCATGGACACGCGCTTTTCGGACGACCTGGAGAATTATCTGGCCCGCTGCCGGGCGGCCACCGACCTGCCCCTGGCGTTGGGATTCGGCGTCAAGGAAAAAGCCGACGTGGATTTTCTACGGGGCAAGGTGGACATCGCCGTGATCGGCACCCAGACCATCCGCCTGGTGGAAACCCAGGGTGTGGCGGCGGTGGAGGCCTTCATCCAGGGGCTGCGCTGACCGGGCGCTTTTCAGGCGCGCGCGTGGGCAAGTATGAACGGCGGCTGAGGCCAGGCCGCCGCAAGGTATAACCACTGGCGCATCGCTGCCGGCAGGCACGGGGCGCGGCATACAAAGGAGGAGAGACGATGGGAAAACGGCTACTGGTTGTGGTGGTGGCGTTGGCGGTGCTGGCGGCGGTTCCGGTTATGGCGATGGAGCCCGTGAAAATCGGGATGATCACGACCCTGTCCACCAAGGCGGGTTATCTCGGCGAAGAGATCCGTGACGGCTTTCAACTGGCCATCGATCAGGAGGACGGCAAGCTGGGCGGGGTGCCGGTGGAACTGCTTGTGGACGACGACGGCCGCAAGCCCGAGAAGGCCAAGCAGATTGCCGACCGCTTCATCAAGCGTGACAAGGTCAAAATCCTGACCGGCATCGTTTTTTCCAACGTGGCCATCGCCGTGGTGCCCAAGGTGGTGCGCCAGGACGTGATCTACGTCAGCCCCAACGCGGGGCCCTCGCTGCTGGCCGGTAAAGGCTGCCATGCCAATTACTTCAACGTGGCCTACCAGAACGACAACCTCGACGAGGTCGTGGGCAAGTACGTGACCGAGGCCGGCTTCAAGAACGTCTATCTGCTGGCGCCCAACTACCCGGCTGGCAAGGACCACCTGGCCGGCTTCAAACGCTACTACAAGGGCAATATCGCCGGTGAGGTCTACACCAAACTGGGCCAGTCGGACTACGCGGCCGAGATCGCCGCCCTGCGGGCCGCCAAGCCCGACGCCGTGTTCTTCTTCCTGCCCGGTGGCATGGGGATCAACTTCCTCAAGCAATACGCCCAGGCGGGGCTCAACCAGACCATCCCGGTCTTCGGGCCGGCCTTTTCCTTTGACGAGCGCCTGCTGCAGGCGGTCAAGGACGCGGCCCTCGGGGTGAAGAACGGCTCCCAGTGGAGTCACGACCTGGACAATCCGGCCAACCGGCAGTTCGTGGCGGCTTTCCGCAAGGCCTACGGCCGCACGCCCACGCTATACGCCAGCCAGGGCTATGACGCGGCCCGTCTTTTGGGCAGCGCCCTGAAACAGGTGGACGGCGACGTCACCAAAACCGATGCCCTGCGCGAAGCCATCCGCAAGGCCGACTTTCCCACCGTACGCGGCCAATTCGCCTTTGCCCCCAACCAGCACCCGGTGCAGGACCTTTACATTCGCGAAGTGGTCAAGGGCGCGGACGGCAAATACACCAACAAGACGCTCGAGGCGGTTTTTACGGATCACAGCAATGTCTACGTCGAAGAATGCAAAATGAAATAGTGCCCGTCCAGAAATGGTCTTTTTGGCCCTGATCGGCGTTCTCCGCGGGTTGGTCGGTTGCGACGTACAAATGTACGCCTCACCGCCAACCCTTGTGCGGCCTTGATCAGGACCAAAAACCCTCATTTCTGAATCGGGCACATGGCGGTTTGGCATGCTTTTATTCGTTGAACAAATTCTGAACGGGCTGCAGCTGGGGATCATGCTGTTTCTGATGTCCGCCGGGCTGACGCTGGTCTTCGGGATCATGCAGGTCATCAATCTGGCGCACGGGTCGTTCTACATGATTGGCGCCTACGTGGGCGCCACCGTGACTGCGCAGACGGGCTCGTTCGTTCTGGGGTGCCTGGCGGCCCTGCCGGCAGCGGCCCTGACGGGCATGGTGGTGGAGATCCTGGTGCTGCGGCGACTTTACGAGAGGGACCATCTCGACCAGGTGCTGGCCACCTTCGGGCTGATCATGTTCTTCAACGAATTGACGCGCATCGTCTGGGGCCGCCAGCCGCTGTTCATGGACGTACCCGCCTGGCTCGCCGGGAGTGTTGAACTGATTCCGGGCGTGCCCTATCCCAGCTACCGGATCGCTGTGATTGCCGTGGGCATCCTCGTGGGCGTGCTGCTCTACCTGCTTTTCACCCGTACCCGCACCGGCATGCAAATCCGCGCCGGGGCCAGCAACCGAGAGATGGCCGGCGCCCTGGGGGTGAACATCCGCTTGCTCTACACCCTCGTGTTCGGCCTGGGAACCCTGCTGGCCGGCCTGGCCGGCGTGATGGCCGGCCCCATTCTGGCCGTGGAATCCGGGATGGGGGAAAGCATCTTGATTCTCACCTTCGTGGTGATCGTCATCGGCGGTATCGGTTCTATCCGGGGGGCTTTGGCGGGTGCGCTGCTGGTGGGCCTTGTGGACACCCTTGGTCGGGCGTTTCTGCCCCTGCTGCTGCGCCTGTTTTTCTCCCCGGCCTACGCCGACGGGGTGGCCGCCTCGCTGGCCTCCATGTCGGTCTACCTGCTCATGGCGGCTGTATTGGTGTGGCGGCCCAGGGGACTCCTGCCGGCCCACGGGTGACGGATTCGCTAAAAGCCCGATAGCGGCGTTGCACGGCGTCCCGCGTCACTGCGGCGTACCGGTGTACGCCTCGTTTCCCGGAACTTGTGCGCCTTGCTCTTGGCCTTTTTACAAACCCGTCAAAGATGTCAATTGAATTGTTCGACAGCAGACGACCTGAATTATAGGCTTTTACTTTGAATACTGTTTGTCCATTTTCTAATGCGGGGAAACAATTCGTGAATCGCAAAACCCTGGCGATTACCGGCGGTGCCATCCTGCTGCTGGTGCTGCCGCTGCTGGCCGCGTTGCTGGACGAACCCTACCTGGTGACCTTGTTCAGCCGTATTCTGATCTACGCCCTGGCCGCTGTCAGCCTCGATCTCATGCTGGGCTTCGGTGGCATGGTGAGCCTGGGACACGCCGCCTTCTTCGGCGTCGGGGCTTACGCGGTCTGCATCCTGTCCGTTCACGGATTCGAGGGCACGCCCGTTCTCACTTGGCCGTTCACGGTCGGGGGCCACGAGAGCGCCCTGTTGCTCTGGCCGCTGGCCGTCCTGCTTGCCGCCCTGGCGGCCGCTGTGATCGGTGCGCTGAGCCTGCGCACCAGCGGGATGCACTTCATCATGATCACCCTGGCATTCGCCCAGATGCTCTACTACTTCTTCGTTTCCCTCGAGACCTACGGCGGCGACGACGGCATGAGCCTTTTTGCCCGCAATACGATGCCGGGGGTCGATCTCGCCGACGACCGGCAGTTTTACTACCTCTGCCTGGCGGTCCTGGCCACATTCCTCTTCTTGGCCCACCGCCTGGTCAACTCCCGTTTCGGTATGGTCGTCCGGGGCTGCAAGGAAAACGAGCGGCGCATGAAGACGCTGGGGTTTCCCACGTTTCGCTACCGGCTGGTCTGTTTCGTGATCGCCGGGGCCGGTGCGGGGCTGGCCGGCGCGCTGATCACCAACCAGACCGAGTACGTCAGTCCCGGGCTGCTGCACTGGACCCGCTCGGGCGAGATTCTGGTGATGGTGCTGCTCGGCGGCATGGGCACCCTATTCGGTCCGGTGCTGGGGGCGGCGGCCCTCCTGCTGATGGAAGAGATGCTTTCGATCTACACCGAGCACTGGATGATCTACCTGGGGCCTTTTCTCATTCTGGTGGTACTGTTCGCCAAGCGCGGCATCTACGGCTGGATTGCGGGAGGCACCGGCAACCATGGCTGACACCCTGTTGGCGACCCGGTCGCTCAGCAAGCGCTTCGGCGCTGTTCAGGCCACGAAGGACCTTACCCTGGAGGTGGCCCACGGCGAGCTCCACGCCCTGATCGGGCCCAACGGGGCCGGCAAGACAACCGTACTCAATCAGCTCAGCGGCGAGCTGACCCCCGACCGCGGCCGGATTTACTTCGACGGAAGGTCGATCACCAACCTGCGGGTGCACAAACGGGCGCAAATGGGCCTGGCACGCTCCTACCAGATCACCTCGGTGTTCGATCACTTGACGGTGCGCGAAAATTTATCATTGGCCATCCAGGCCCACAACGGCCACAGCTTCCGCTTCTGGCGCCGGGCCGGCGACGACCCGCTGATTCGCGGCGCGATCGACCCGGCCATGGCACGCGTCGGCCTGGAACAGCGCAGTCGGGTGCCGGCGGCCAACCTGTCCCATGGCGAGCGGCGGCAGCTGGAGGTGGGCATGGCCTTGTGCGGCCGCCCCAAGATGCTGCTGCTCGACGAGCCCTATGCCGGCATGGGACCGGGGGGCACCGTGGAATTGACGAAACTGATCCGGCGCCTGAAAAGCGAGGTCACCATTCTGCTCGTGGAGCACGACATGGGGGCGGTGTTTTCCCTGGCCGATCGTATTACCGTGCTGGTCTACGGCCAGGCCATCGCCAGCGGATCGCCGGAGGCGATCCGTTGCGATCGGGCCGTGCGCCAGGCCTATCTGGGTGAAGGGGACAATCATCACGGGAATGCTGCATGTTAGCCGTAGCAGGCATCGAAACCTTCTACGGCCCGAGCCAGGCCCTCTTCGGCGTGAGTTTCGAGGTTCAGGAGGGCGAGGTGGTCACTCTGCTGGGCCGCAACGGCATGGGCAAGAGCACCACGGTGCGCTCCATCATGGGGCTGACGCCGGTGCGCGCAGGCCGCATTGTCTTCGATGGCACCGAAATTCACCGCCTGCCCAGCCATGCCATCGCCCGGTTGGGCATCGGGCTTGTGCCGGAAGGCCGGCAGATTTTCCCCAACCTGACCGTTTACGAAAACATGGTGGCCACGGCCGCCAACCGGTTGAAGTCCGCCGCGCCCTATACCCTGGACAGGGTCCTTGCCATCTTCCCCCGCCTGGCCGACCGTCTCGACCACTACGGCAACCAGCTCTCCGGCGGGGAGCAGCAAATGCTGGCCGTGGTCCGCGCCCTGATGACCAACCCCCGGCTGCTCATCCTCGACGAGGCCACCGAGGGACTGGCCCCCCTGATTCGTCGGGAGATCTGGCAGGGGCTGACCCAGCTCAAGGCCAACGGCCACGCCATCCTCGTCATCGACAAGAATCTGGACGCCCTCATGCAGATCGCCGATCGCCACTGCATCATGCAGAAAGGCCGCGTGGTGTGGCAGGGCCGCACGGACGAACTCGCCGCCGACGAGGCTGTCAAAGCACGCTATCTCGGGGTGTAACGGTGCGGGGAGGCAGCCGGTCGGGCGGCTGCCGGGAAGATCACGCCAATCGGACGGCCAAGTCCCGGCCCAGCCGATGAAGAGGCGGCATCATGGCGGAAGCTGGCCGCCGGCGCCTGAAGCGTGGAACCGTTGCGGGCAGGGGGCATGAACCACAGGGTCGGCAAAGCGGTCGCGGCGTTCCGTCATCGGACACCTTAAATCAAACGGGGCTGTCGAAAGCGCCGGACGACCTCGGGTACGGCCTCGTTTTCCACAGGTCTTGAAAAGAAAAAGCCCTGAACCAGGTCGATATCGAGTTTGCGGATCTTGTCCAGTTGGCTTTCATTTTCGACACCCTCGGCAACCACTTTAAGCCCCAACTTTTTCGACAGTTTCACGATCGTCTTGACGATTTCATAACACTCGGTACTGGTGCCCAGCTTCTGGACGAAACATTCGCCGATCTTCAATTCATCCAGGGGAAGCTGCTGCAGGTAGGAAAAGGCCGAGTAACCCGTCCCGAAATCATCCACCGCCAATTGGACGCCGATGGTTTTGATCGCCTTGATGATCTCGATCGCACGCTCGGAATCATCCATTAGCACGCTTTCGGTCAGCTCGAGCTTCAGATTGGCCGGTTCAAGATTATTTTCAGCCAGGATGGTTTGTAAATCATCAGTGAATCCCGGCTGCAGAAAATGGCAACCGGCGATATTGACGTTCAGCACGATCTTCTCGAATCCCGCAATGTGCGTCTGCCATTCTTTCAATTGACGGCCGGCCTCATGCAGGACCCACTGCCCCACCTGATTGATGATGCCGATCTCTTCGGCCTTGGGGATGAATTCCGACGGCGGAAGCAATCCGCGTTCCGGATGGTTCCATCGAATAAGGGCCTCGAACCCACTGAGTGTCTGGTCGCATGTCTGGATGATCGGCTGGTAATGCAGCGTGAATTCAGCTTTCTGTATCCCCAGCCGCAATTGATTTTCAAACTGCAGCGCCGCGACGGCTTGCTCCAACATGTGCGCATCAAACACCTGCACGCGCCCACCACCGCGTTCTTTGCCGTGTTCCAGGGCCATTTCGGCATCGCGCAGCAGATCATCGGTGGAATTGAAGAAATGGCGCTTGATGACGAGACCGATGCTGACCTGGACGCTGACCGTAATGCCATCGACGACCATTGGTTGCTCCGCTGCGCGCTGCCATTTCCGGGCGGCAGCCACCACCTGATCATCACTCGGGGGGTCTTCCAGCAGAATGGCAAACGTGTCCCCGTCCAGGCGTGCGGTCATTCCGGCCTGCTTGCCGTCGGTCTTCAATCGAGCGGCCAATTCAATCAGAACCCGGTCGCCGACATGGTGGCCATATCGATCGTTGACGCCTTTGAAACTGTCGATGTCGAGCAATAAAAGGGCCAGGGAGCGATCCCTGTCCCGGGCTCTTTCCGTGATGGCCTGTTTCAGGCGGCCCATGAACTGCGAGCGTTCGGGGAGGCCGGTCAGGCCATCGGCGGTACCCCCCGGGGAAGGCGGCGGCCGATCCTCCGTGCGTTTGATTGAGCGCCGCTCCAGTCCGCGTGCGATGGACGCCTTCACCGACGTGAGGCTCAGGGGCTTTTCCAGGTAATCACTGACCTCCAGCCGGATGGCCTCCAGCGAGCTTTGCATACTGCCTTTGCCGGTAATCACGATGGGGATGATGGCGGGAGAGGAAGATTTGATTTCTTTGATGACGTCGAGACCCGTCATATCCGGAAGGCATAGATCGGCGATCAGGATATCGTAGCTCTTGCGCTGCCCCATCTGGATGCCGCTGGCGCCGTCGCTGGCTGAATCAATTTCGAAATCTTCCGAGGCCAGGCCGATTTGCAGCGCTTTGCGAATCGAGGCCTCATCGTCGATGACTAAAATGCGTTCCATTCACGCTCCCCTTTTTGGGCCCCTGCCCTGACTGGCCGTTTGGCCTGTATTTAAGAGCAGTATCTGTGCCAAGGGCTAAGCCGGCGATAAAAAATAAAACTTATTGATTTCAATTGGTTATGAATTGATGTGGCGCAGCGGGGATGGGAGGCGACCGGCTGGTGCGGGCGGGATCTGCGAATATC
>JASJCV010000071.1 GCA_030065275.1 Desulfobacterales bacterium
CTCTTTGTCGGTCCTCGACGTAGCATCAGCTACGCCTGCGGGCGCCAAGTCGCTGCGGCCTTGCCTGAAACCGAAATCTACCCCCTCAATACGGCCTCGGGCATGCATAATGGGAGGCATCTTCCGCCCCCCGGCGGCGTTCTCGCTCCCTGCCGGTCCTCGAGGTAGCTTTGGCTACGCCTGCGGGCGTCAGGCCACTGCGGCCTTGCCGGGAAACGGAATCCACCCCTTCAAAACGGCCTCGGGCCTGTATAGGGGGGGCATCTTTCGATATCGGGCAGCGTCCTCCGCGGAGTTGCGGGCTGCGGCCCTCGAGTTCGGACGACACGACCTTATGGCAATGACGGGCAGGCAAACCGATGGCTTCCGAGAGCGTTGAATTCGAAAATGCGGACGGACTGCGGCTGGTGGGGCGGCTGGAGCGCCCGGACGACGGGCGGGCCGTCGCTAGCGCCCTTTTCGCCCACTGCTTCACCTGCGGCAAGGATATCAAAGCCGCCTTCCATATCAGCCGGGCCTTGTCGGGCCTCGGACTGGGCGTGCTGCGCTTCGATTTTACCGGACTGGGTCATAGTGAGGGTGTATTCGCGGAAACCAATTTCTCTTCCAATGTGAACGACCTGATTGCGGCGGCGGGCTACATGACCGCCCGCGATCGGCCCCCGACCCTGCTGATCGGCCACTCGCTTGGCGGCGCGGCGGCCATCCAGGCGGCGTCGGCCATTGCTTCGGTTCGGGCCGTGGCGACCATCGGTACGCCGGCCACGCCGGCCCACGTCAAACAGCATCTGGTGAATATCCAGGCGAAGATCGCGAACGAAGGCCAGGCTGAAGTCCGTCTGGCCGGACGCGATGTGCTGATCAAGCGGCAGTTTCTGGAGGATGTCGACCGGACCGACATGGCGTCCGCCCTGCAACGGCTGGATGGCGCGCTGCTGATCATGCACGCCCCCGCGGATGAGGTGGTCGGGGTCGACCATGCGGCCCGGATCTATCAGATGGCCAACCATCCCAAGAGCTTTATCGCCCTGGACGGGGCGGATCACCTGCTATCCGCTTCAGCCGATGCGCGCTATGCGGCCCGTCTCATCGCGGCCTGGGCATCACGTTATCTGCCGCCGGAGACGCCGGTTTCGCGGTAGGCGAGCAGCGCCGAATGGCGCCTGCTGCAACAGGCGCGACGATTCCGCCGTATCGTCCGGCTTCCAAAGGCCTGATCCGCTGAAATGGCACCGCGGCACCGTCCCGGCTTGCAAACGCCGCGGCCGGGCCTATTTTAACTCCAAGTCAAACCACCCAGGGCCAGCATTTGCGGCCCCGCCAAATCGCAGTCACAACCGCTGTTAAATCCGACGGAGCAAGGAGGCGTCATGATCGACAAAAAAGAACTGTGTGCCAAAATCCAGGAATTGTACCCCGATATCGGCGAGTGCGGCATCGATGTCGAAGTCGAATACGATGAAACCAAGCAGGCCTGGGTCGTCGACCTTAAAAAGGATAAATTCGAGCTTAAAACCTTTCTCGAGGACGGGGATGCGGATAAATGCATGCTCGGCCAGCAGTGCGTCAGTCTGGGAATCGAGATTGCTCAGCTGCGGACCAATGTCGAGCGTCTCAAGGCGGATACGGAAGCACGCTTCTAAATCCCGCCTGCGGCGCGTCGGCCGCATCCGCAGCCGATGCGTCTGACAAGGCGGCGATAACGGGATCGAAGCCCGGACCGGCTGGAAACGAGATAAACAACTGGTCGTCGGCATCCGATCGCCGTCGCATCAATTAAGGCAAGGCAGGCGCATGACACAATATCGCGAAACCAAAGATTCCATGGGTGTGGTGCGGGTGCCGGAATACGCCTACTATGGTGCCCAGACCCAGCGCGCAGTGGACAATTTCCCCATCAGCGGGCTGCCGCTGCCGCCGACCTTCATAAGGGCGCTGGCCATGGTCAAAAAGGCCGCAGCCGAGGTGAACGCCGCACTGGGGCTGCTGGATACGGCGGCGGCCGAAGCCATCGCTCAAGCCGCCGAAGAAATCATTCAGGGACAGCGTCTTGACCAGTTCGTCGTGGACGTCTTTCAGACCGGTTCGGGCACTTCGACCAACATGAACATGAACGAGGTGCTGGCCTGTCGGGCCAACGAAATCCTGACGGGCGAGAAAAGCGGCCGCTCCCCGGTCCACCCCAACGACCATGTCAATCAGGGGCAGTCGAGCAACGACGTCATTCCTACGACCATTCACCTGGCGGCGTGTATGCAACTGCGCCGTCATCTGGAGCCGGCCCTCGCACAGCTCGAAGCGGAACTGACGCGCCAGGCCGGACTGCTTTCAGCGGTGCGTAAGATCGGCCGCACCCATCTGCAGGATGCCGTTCCGATCATGCTGGGAGACGAATTCGGCGCCTACGCCCGCCAGATCGAACTGGCCCGTGAAAGACTTCAGGCCGTCGAACCGCGGCTTCTGGAACTGGCCCTGGGGGGAACGGCCGTGGGCAGCGGGCTGAACACCCATCCCGAGTTTGCCGCGCAGACCATCCAGCGCCTGGCGGCGTCCACCGGCATTCCTCTGCGCGAGGCGGCCAACCACTTTCAGGCGCAGGCGGCCCAGGACACGGCCGTCGAGTTGAGCGGCGCCCTTAAAGCCCTGGCGGTAGCGCTCGTCAAAATCGCCAACGACTTGCGCTGGCTCGCATCCGGCCCCCGCTGCGGCCTGGGTGAAATCAACCTGCCGTCCCTGCAGCCCGGCTCTTCGATCATGCCGGGCAAGGTCAATCCCGTGATCCCCGAGATGCTGATCCAGGTGGCGGCCCAGGTGGTGGGCAATGACGCCACCATCACCATGGCCGGCACGGGCGGCAACTTCGAGCTCAATGTCATGCTTCCGGTGATCGCCTTCAATCTGCTGCAGTCCATCGAGCTGTTGAGCAACGCCTGTCGGGCGGCGGCGGAGAAGTGCGTGCGCGACATCAGTGCCAACCCGGACAGGTGCGCCGCCTATATCGAACAGAGCCTCGCGCTGGTGACGGGCTTTGTGCCCCACATCGGATATGACCGGGCGGCCGAACTGGCCTATGAAGCCCATCGATCGGGCCGCACGGTGCGCGAAGTGGCCCGGGCGTCCAAACTCCTGGACGAAAAGACGCTGAGCGACGTCCTGGACTGAACGCGGGTGGAAGGACACCCTGCCGCCAAAACCGCCGTTCAGGGGAGCGGCAAAGGCCCGGGCAGACGACGCTCCAGCCAGCGATAAAAATCCCTCGCCCCGGATTCTGCCAAAAACCCGCCGACCGCATGCGATTCAACACCCGGCAGACCCGCGCCGAGGCGCCGGCCCACGAGCCATTGCGAGGCCCAGCGTTGCCATTGGCCTCGGCGGCGCCCCGGGCCGTCCACCTCCACCGTGCGGATCACCCCGCGGACAGCGTGAAGCCGAAAACGGCACAACTCGCCCTGGCAGCTCCCCTCCCGTTCCAATGTGCACTGCGGCGAACGGCCGACGTTCCAGCGCCACGTCCGGTATTTGGCCGCCGCCAGGCGCCGGGCGGCGGCCAGATCTTCGGAACGTGGCGCCTCCCTGGTGGCTGGGCCGTAAACATCGGCAAACGCCCGCCGCAGGGCGCCGACCAGATCGTCCCTGGTGAGTCCCGGGCGCAGACGGGACAGGTTGGCCACCGGGCTGTGCACCGACGGGCGCCCCCGGGAATTGATCCCCAGAACAGGGTCGGGTTCCAGGCAGCGCTCGAGCCGATCCAGTTCGGCGTCGACCAGCAGCGTGCCGTGGGTCATGGTCTTGCCGGCGGTCATGTACTGGGCGGTTCCCGACACCTTGTACCGATCGACGAAAACAGCGTGGCGCTCGGAGAGGCGGGCTGGGAGACCAAGGGATCGCAGGGCCGCGACCACCGGCTGCAGGATCGTTGCGGCACCCGGTCGCCCCGCGGCGTCCGTTTGCAGAAGAAGGCTGAAGTTGAGATTGCCCGGGTCGTGATAAACGGCCCCGCCGCCGGAAACCCGCCGCACGAGTGGCAGTCTTTCACGGGCCAGACGCCCGGCCGACACCTCGGACCAGGGGAGCTGGTTGCGCCCGATGACCACCGCCCCCGTGTTGACGTAGCAAAGCAGCATGGGGCCGTCGGCTGCCAAGTCTAAGTAAAGATGCTCCTCCAGTGCAAGGTTCAGAGCGGGGTTGTTGGTGGAACCGAAATCGATGTATCGCATGGGTCTTTCTTAACGTGGCCCGGACGGCCGGGCAATACGGCTACCATTGAAATCCGGCCGGCAATTGTGATTGACAGTCCCGGGGTGGGCCGCTAAACTCATTTAAATTATTTCTAATTTTTTTATAATCTTGCGGGCAGCGGACGAGCACGCCGCCGGTCGTCGCGGGCGGCCGTCGAACCAAACCAGCGGGTCAGGATTTCATGCCGGCCACCCAATCGACTTCCATCCAGAGATTCGCGGGCATCCCCCTCAAGCTCTACGCCTCGACCTTTTCGGTCGAGGGCCTTCAGTTCGGCATCGACAATCTGCGCTACGACGTGCACTTCAGCCCGGGCTTCATCAAGGCCGCCCGGCGCATGGCCATCCAGCTTTTCGGCAAGTTCTCATCGGTGACGGACCTGCCCGGATTCGATTCCGGCTTCAACTGGTACCGGGGGGAGGACGAATTCAAGGGACTGTGCCGCGACCTGATGATGGACGCCGTCAAGCGGGCCAAAGTGGACAACCAGTACCGGGTCCAGTATCTGGCCATGGCGGCGGTCGCGGCCGTTTTCCGCGAGGCCGTCGAAGATCGCCACAAAGCCTGCATCCAGCATCTCAACAACCAGATCTGGCGCCAGGAAATGGCCTACAACCACGAGCGCGTCAAGGAACTGCGCGACGGCCTCCAGAACATCACCCGCAACCGTGAAACCCTCGTGCAATACGCCAACCGGTCCCTTTTCCAGTACCTTGCCGAGGCTCAGCACGAAACGATCAACGATCTGCACAAACTGCATTTCGGCCCCGTGGGGCTGCTGCCGGATGACTTTCTGGCCAACCCGCTGCTGCACGCCGAGAATCCCACGGCCGAGGCCTTCATGATGGGCGAATATGTTCTTCTCGGCAGCCGCCGGGAGGACGTCAACCAGTACGAGGCCCTTCAGGCGGCCCTGGGTGAGTTTCTGGCCGGGCTGGCCGACGGGCCCAGCCGTCCCATCGACCCGGAACAGGCGTCCGCGGCCGGTACGGATGACGGCCGGCCCTCGGTCGGCCCCGCCGGCCGGGAGCCGGAGCCGGCCGACTGGATCAAATCCGATGGCAATGTGGACGCCCTCTTCAACTTCCAGCGCACCGAGCAGATGATGCGGCGCAGCCGCCGCCAGGCGGCCGACAAAAAGCGCGTGCGCAAGCTCAGGCAGCTGACCCGACGGCAGAAACGGCTGCTGGTGCGCCTGCTGAGGGACTTCAACGCCCGGGGCCTGCTCCCCATCATCTTGGCCACCGAGGTCCTGAAGGCCTACAGCGATGTCTACTGCCCGCCGCTGACCCCCCACGAGGTGCTCAGCTATATCGTCGACCCCAAGGCGCGCAAACCCATACGGATCAAGCTCAAACGCATCCGCAAGAACTACGGCGAGGATTTCACCCTGCAACCCCTGCGCAGCGCCATCGGTCAGGTTCGCTGGATGCCGCGCCTCAAACGCATGGAAATCCTGTTGGACTACGTGCGCAACTTCGCCCGTTATCATCGCGACATGGGCAACTACCTGGCCATAGCCAATGCCATCAACTACCTCAATTTCGTTAGCGACGACAACCACCTCAAACTATCGCGGGCCAACAATTCCCTGTACGAATTTCTTCTGCCCAACGAACAGGGGCCGGATGAAATGCCCATTATCAGCCATACGGTCGTCAAGGCCGACGTGCGCGGCTCCACCGGCATCGTCAGCGAGATGAAGGCCCAGGGGCTCAACCCGGCCACGAATTTCAGCCTCAACTTCTTCGATCCCGTCACCAGCATCCTTTCCCGTTTCGGGGCCCACAAGGTGTTCATCGAGGGCGACGCCATCATCCTGGCCATCTTCGAATATGAAAACCAGCCTCAGAACTGGTATGGCGTGGCCCGGGCCTGCGGGCTGGCCATGAACATTTTGCAGATCGTCGACCGCTACAACCGTAAGAACCGCGAATCCCACCTGCCCCAGCTCGAATTCGGGATCGGCATCAGCTACAACGGCAGCGCACCGACCTTCTTTTTCGACGAGGACCACCGCATCATGATCTCGCCGGCCATCAACCAGGCCGACCGCCTCTCGGGCTGCTTCAAGCCGCTGCGGGAATTAAACCCCAAACAAAATACGCCCTTTAACGTGTTCGTCTATGAAGTCGATCCCGCCAACCGGGAGATGTCCTCGGAGACGCTCGTGCGCTACAATGTCAACGGCATCGAATTAAGCATGGAGGCATTTGAGAAGCTCAAACGCGAGATCCAGCTCGAGACCCTGACGCTCAAGCTGCCCGGTACCCAACCCGGCCGCCAGCGCCTCCACGCGGGCAGCTATCCGACCACTTCCGGCACCTCGCACCAGCTGGTCATCCGTGAAGCCGCTTTGCCCCGCATCGGTCTGGCGGGCCTGGACATCACCGAATGGACGGATCACTTCTACTACGAGGTCTGCACGGATCCCGCACTGCTCAAGCGCGTCAAAGAGAGCCGCTAAGGCAAAGGACATCACCGCCCGCTCAAGTCAACTTTCCATGGCGTTCACCATGGCCGGCCCGAAAGACGCCGACGCAGGCAGCACCGGTGTCCCCTCCGCTCACCGCCGTGCGCGGCAGTTTTGACAATCCGTTGGCATTTCACTATGCTCATCCGACGTCATACCGGCTTTAACGGACCGATTGCGACCGGGCACACCGGTCGGACGCAAACGGCCACAGGAGGTCTTGATCATGCCAATCGCCATATCGTGCAAATCGCTCTGTCTGCTGGTCATTTTACTGCTGGTGCTGCCGACCGGGGCCTGGTCCCAGGCAGCGGACGGGAAGCCAGGCGCCCCGGCGGCGGCGCAGGAGAAAACGGCCGCCGCCGGCGACATCTCCAAGGAAGCGGCCGAGCGGCCGATAAGACCGGGCCCCAACCCCATGAACGTCGCCACCGACGCATTAATCTTGCGGCCGGTGGGGCTGATCATGATCCCTGTCACGGCGATCATTTACGCTATCGGCTATCCCTTCGCGAAAGCGGCCGGTTCGGAAGAGGAGGCCTACAAGGCCCTGGTCGGCGATACGATCGATTACACCTTCAAGCGTCCGCTGGGGGAAGGCGCCCCTTTTGAGTAGACCGCGTGCCTGGCCGCCAGGAACCGCCGCATCCCGAGGCTGAAGGGCAAACCTTCGCAGCATCGAAAGTTGTTCCATGAACCGTTCCCATCGCCTGATCCCGATCTGCACGGCTCTGCTGGCAGCCCTTATCGTTTTGACCGCCTGCCACGCGCCCCAGCCGCAAACCCAGACCCTTACCGGCTATCAGACCATCGAGCTGCAGCGGGTCGCGGTCATGCCATTCATGGCCGGCCTTGAAAAATCCGGCGCCGACATCCGCGAAACCCATCCCCTGGATTGCACCGTGGCACGGTTCTGCGGGGACGTGAACGAACTGAACCTGGGGGCCGAGGCAACCTTGACCCGCGTGATGCAGGCCGCACTGAAGCGGCGGCTGGATTACCGGGTGGCGCCGCAGCCGGTGGCCGCGCGGATCTTCGACACCATGCCGCTGGACCGCGAGCAGGATACCCCGCGCCAAATCGCCCGCCGTTTCGGCCGCTTGATGGGCGCCGACCACGTTGTGCTCGGCAAGGTCTGGCGCTATCGCGACCACCGGGACGACCAGGGCGCTTCGGTGGGCTTCGTCGTTTACCTGGTTGAGGTCGCCAACGGCCGTCGGGTCTGGCGGGGGCGCTTCGACCGCACCCAGAACCAGCTGCTCGACGATCTGCGTGAGTCGCCGGCCTTTTTCGCCAGTGGAGCCCGCTGGCTTTCCGCGGAGGAATTCAGCCGGATCGGTATCGATCAGATGCTGGCGTCTTTTCCCCGGGTTCCGGAATAAAGCGTGCAGATCGCTCTGATCGGCATGTCCGGGACCGGAAAGTCCTACTGGTCGTACCGCCTGGCCCAGATCGGTTTCACCTGCTACAGCTGTGACGACGAGATCGGCCGCCACCTGATCCGCGAGCAGGGACTGACGGACGGCGCCATCGAGGCGGTCGGTCGCTGGATGGGCTTTCCCTACGAGCCGGGTTTTGCATTGCGTGAATCCCGCTACCTCGAACTCGAAACACGTGTGCTGACCCGTTTTCTGGATGCAATCGAGAACCTGCCGGGCGAGCCGCCGCCGCCCGGGGTCATCGACACCACCGGGAGCGTGATCTATCTGGGAGACGCGCTGCTCGATCGGCTGCGGCGGGCGACGGTCGTGGTCTATCTGACGGCCTCGCCGGAAAAGCGCCAAGCCCTCCTCGAGGGCTACCGGGCCTGCCCCCGCCCGGTGATCTGGCAGGGGCGCTTCCGACGCGATCCGGGCGAAGAGACGAACGAGGCACTGGCGCGCGGCTATATGGAGCTGGTCGACGTGCGCGACCGGCGCTACCGCCGCCTGGCCCACATCACCATCGAACTGCCGGTGCCGGCACCCGCACCCGCCGACCCGAATCTCTTGCTCGCACCCGTGCAGACCTATCTGGAAGAAACCGACCGTGCTGCAGCCCCATGATTGTTCCGGCCTGATCGTCGCCGGTCTGACCGGCGGCATTGCCAGCGGCAAATCGACGGTGGCCCGCATGCTCGCGGCGGCCGGCGCCCGGGTGGTGGATGCCGACCGGATCGCCCACGAGGTGGTGCAGCCCGGTCGCCGGGCCTGGCAGGCCGTACGGACGCGGTTCGGCGACGGCGTCGTCCGGCCGGACGGAAACCTGGACCGCGAAAAGCTGGGACGCATGGTTTTCCGCGACCCGGCAATCAAGCGCGACCTGGAGCAGATCGTCCACCCCTTCGTTTTCAGGCAAATGGCGTCCGAACTCAAAAGCCTGGCAGCCGCCCGGCCCGGGGCCGTGGTCGTCCTGGACATCCCCCTGCTGATCGAATCCGGCCTGCACCGCGTCCTGCCCCTGACCGCTCTCGTCCACGTCCCCGAGGCGGTCCAGCTGGCGCGGCTGATCCGACGTGACGGCCTGGCCGCGGCGGATGCCCGGGCCAGGATTCGTGCCCAGATGCCCATCGACGCCAAGCGCGCTCACGCGGATGTGATCATCGACAACGCCGGCCCCCTGGAAGCCACCCGCCGGCAGGCCCTGACACTCTATCGCCGGCTTCGGGCGAAACCACCACCGCCCCCCCGGACGGAGCCGGACCGATGAGCACCGTCGGGGACGCCCTGGTTTCCGGGGCCTTTCTGGGCCTCAGTGCGGGATGGTCGCCGGGGCCGCTGCTGACCCTGGTCATCACTGAAACGCTGCGCGCGGGCGTCGCCTCCGGCATCCGCGTGGCTGCCGCGCCGCTGATCACCGACACCCCGATCATCCTGGTGGCGCTGATCCTGATGCCGCGCCTGAACACCTCGATGGCGGTGATGGGCGTCATCAGTCTGGCGGGGGCCGTCTTCATTGCCTGGATGGCCGTCGAAAGCATGGCCTTCAAGGGGTCCCCGGGAAAAGCCCAGGCCGGTCCGCAGGCGTCGCTCTGGCGCGGCGTTCTGGCCAACGCCCTCAATCCCAGCCCCTACCTCTTCTGGTTTACGGTGGGCGGGGCCCTGGTGCTGCGGACGGCCGATCAGGACCGCGCCGCAGCGGCGGCCTTCATCCTGACGTTCTATCTTTTTCTGGTGGGGTCGAAAATGGTGCTGGCCCTTGCGGTCGGCCGCTATGGCCGCTTTCTGCAAAGCCGGGTCTATGTGTGGACCCTGCGGCTGCTGGGGATCGTTCTGCTGGCGTTTGCCGGACGCTTCCTGTGGCAGGCGGCCGGGTTTTTCGGCTGGATGGCGCCCTGAAGGCGGCCGTTCCGGCCTACATCGGCTTGCGTCCCTGGATTTCCTTGATATAGGCTTTCTCAAAGCCATTCAGCGGCCGCTTTTCCAACAAGTGGATGGAGTCCGGCTTGTAGCTCTGCTCCAGGAAATCGTAGACCTCGTTGTCATCGAGGTAGTAGAGACGGATGCCGTCGCGGGCCTGGACGTTGTACTCGTTGATGAAATCCGGTATCCCGCGCTCCTTCACAAATTTATCCAGCGGCTCTCGATAGCGGCAGTTGATCATCAGCCGCTCGTAGCCGAGGTTCTTTCCAATCGGGTCCACCGGCAGGTGAAACGCGTTGGACTGCATCTGGGTGTTCTTGAAATCGTAGTATTCTTTGGGGTTGCAGGCCGTCACCGCGACGACCAGAACGGCGGCGGTCAGGACCCATATCGTTGTCTTCAAGAGTTTACCTCGCTTGTCGTTCATCCCGCCGCGCCGATGCGGCCGCATCGTCAGCTGTCGCGGTATCCTACCATTTGGTCGGCCTCACGGCGCAGCCGGTTCATCATCGATTGGACTTCCTGGCACTTGGCGTCAAGACGCGAGCCGCGAATCTCTGCGCCGATGGTCAACGGGTCGCCGTAGGACACCACCACCCGGCTGAACGGCAGCGGAATCAGGGTGCGATCCCATGTTCGGGTCAGCGTGATCGCTGGTGCGGCCGACATGACCACGGGCACAAATGGCACACCGGCGCTGCGCGCCAGCTGCAGCATGCCGGCCTGAACCGTAAACCGCGGCCCGCGGGGGCCGTCCAGCACGGTGGCGGCCCTGCGGGGTCCTGGCGCCTGCAGGTGCCGGAGCATTTCCCGCAGGGCGGTGGTTCCGCCGCGGCTTGTGGAACCGCGGGCCGCACGAACGCCGAGGTTTTCGGCATACCCTGCGATCAGGTCGCCGTCACGCGAGCGGCTGAACATGACCATCGGCCGCAGCCGGCGGTAGTACCACACCAGAAAAAGAGCGCCCCGGTGCCAGGTGCCCACGACCGCTTTGGCTTCCTGGCGCGCAAAGCGTTGCTCGATTTCACGGCCGATGACGGTAATCCGGCAGCTGGCGAACCAGATCCGCAGCAAAATCGTTGCCCAATATACCAGAAATCGGCGACCGCGACCATGACCCTTTGCGAGTCCCTTGACGGGCATCATGCCTTTTCCGCCTGGTGGAGCAGGTAGCACGCCAGCAAGTAGGCGTTCTTCTGATAGGCGTAGCGCGGGGTGACCGGTGCCTGCTGCTCTTTGGCAAAAACACGCAGCTCCTGGCTCGGCACGATGGCGACCGGCCGATGGGGGTAGAGCTGAATCAATCCCTCCATTTTGAAGGTCGTGCCGCTGGAGGCGAAGGTGCCGATCTTTCTGCGCTGCAGGATGCCGATCCGATCCGGCCGCCAGCCCTCCAGGATAATCTGGGCCTCCCGCCGGAAACGCCGCACTTCCGCAGGGTCTTCGTCGTCCGTGATCTCAAGCGGCCGCTGCCGTCCGGTACGGTCCACGACCTGGCCGTCCTCGACGTCCAGGACCACGAAGATGGCCCGCCGGGCCGCAATCTCGATGCCGCAACAAATCATCGCCGTTTTAGACTCCCATCTGCCGGTGTGAGCTCACGAACACCCGCCGAAGAATTGATACGCGTGAGGCCCCGGTTTCGCATCGACGGGCCGACAGGAAGATATCACGGATTGCCCCGGCTTTGCCCTTCGACAAGGGCGCCGGCAATCAGGTGCGCACTGCGCAGCGGCTCGGGAACATGCCCGTGGATGGCAAAACGCGCCACCGTTTCCAGGGCCGGGTCCCGCTCAATCCCCACACGCTGGATGAAAACCGGCCCGGCCGGCTCCATCGGCCCCAACCGCTCGATGATCCGCCACTTGGCCGCCCCCGACGGGATGTGCGCCTGGAGCGCCGCCTTGATGGCATTCAGGTCCGGAAGGCGCCGGGAGACCACCAGCACCGGTCGTTCCAGGTGCTGCTGCAGCGCGAACACATCGACCACGTTAAAGCCGGCCATGGCGATACCCTGGAGCATCACCAGCCGGATGTGCGCCTCAAAGCGCGACTGCAGCACGAGGCGCGCCAGTTCGTCGGCTGCGTCCGTGCCGTCCTTTTCGACGCTGCCGGTCAGAACGCCGTCCAGCCGAAGATCGGCATAGACCGTTCCCACCACGGCCACGCGGCCGGCGTGCTGGCGCGGGAAAGGCCCGTCGTCGAAGGCGACCACATTGCTGAAACGCCGCGGAGGCATGTCTTTTTCTATGGGAAACCGATCGGCAAAGTCAAATTGGCGGAAACAGCCCCGGCGTGTGGCGGCGCCCGCTCATCGCACCGTTCCATCCGCGCGGGGAAAACCGCAGGCTTTCGTCCGGATCGTGGATGACGGCATAGACGCCCCGTCCGGGCCGCCCATGGCCGCGCGCAAGCGGCCGAAGCCCCATAAAATGATCTCCTCGTGGCGCACACGATCGTTTGCTACGGCGAGCAGACGTATGATCAATTCTTTGGCGTGATGGTCAGACCTTGGGCTGAGGCGATTGCTCCCGGAACAAGGCGCGGATGGCCGCCGGGTCGATGCGGAGCCAGGCGGCGGCCTGGTCCAGCGACCGGAAGCTCCGGAACACGAAAGGCATGTCCATCGATTCCGATGCCATCTCGACCATCCGGCCCAGGCCGTAATTGACGTCCGCGGTCAGGACCAAGGCGGTCCGGCCGCCCTCGCGGCTGTGGGCGTAGGTTTTGACCTCGTCGACGATCCGGATGAGCTCCTCGCTGGGGATCTTCGTCAGATCGGCGCCGCTGAAATCCCAGAGCACGTTGAGGGTCACCCCTTGCGCGTAGAATCGCCTGCCGGTGCGGCGCAGGTCGTCGTCTTGCAGTTCACCACGAACCCGGTGGACCGTGAGGTCTATCGGTTTCAACCTGTAGGAATCGATGCGGGCCATTTTCAGCCCGCCAGAAAAAGCGTGTTTAAAAGAAAAAGGATCAGCCAGAGCAGAAGAATGCGACGGAGGGCGACACGCCGCCAAGGTGCCGCGCCCGGCACCGGGTCTTCCCGCCGGCGCCTGGATGCGTCCACCTTGCGGTGCACCATGACGATGACCACCGCGAATACCAGGGTTACGACCAGCCGCCAGACGATAGCGGTGTAGTCCGGCAAATAGGTCCGAACGATGGCCGGTAAAGAACACACCAGACCGAAAACCAAGAAAATGATCAGGACTCTCCTGACGGCGTCGTCTTTGGGGGTGTGTTGTCCAGCGTTCATTTCAGATTCCGTTGGATCCTCCCGGTATTGGGCGGCGGCTTTTTCAGATACGGGCCTTGACGGCGTAGCCGATGTAGGTACACGATTTGTTGACGCTTATATTTAAGCCCAATCGCTTTGCGAGTTCCTGCCA
>JASJCV010000072.1 GCA_030065275.1 Desulfobacterales bacterium
CGGTATTCGGCCGAGAGGGCGCCCCGCCGTCCCAGCCCCTGTGCGACGACGGTAAATACCGTGGCCGGATCAAACGAAGGCAGGTCCTGGGGCAGCAGCGCCGTTCGCAGCCCGGGGAGGCGTTCGATGTCGCCGCTGTCCGGGGCGAACTCCCGGTGGAGAATCCGCAGCAGCGTCGACTTGCCCGCACCGTTGCGCCCCAGAAGGCCGATGCGCTCCCCGGCGTCGATCTGCAGATCGACGCCGGCCAGAAGCGTCTGACCACCAAAACCGTATTCGATGCCCCGGGCTGTCAGTAAAACGGTCATTTTGCAGATGGTCCGCGGCGGTCTGGCCTCTGGGGCCGGCCACCAGCCGGACGAAAGTTCCATGAGGTGCAGGGTTTGTTTAATGGATTCGACGTGAAAACGGCATGGGCATCAATCGATGCGTATCAGGTGGAGGGCCTTGATTTTCGCGGCGAATTCCAGAACCTGTGACCGGGGCCTGGCGTGGCGGCCGCCCGATCGAGTGGCACTGAATAGCCGAAAGCGACCATTGTGTCAATTTAAGCGATTCGCTGGCGCTTTGGGGCATGGCGCCCGATCTTGCGGTCTGGCACGCTTTGGCTTATGGTGCGCCGAATGCGAATGTGCCCCCCGAAAAGCGAGACCGCCATTCCGATCGCCATCGTTCACCAGCCATCGCCGTGTTTAAAGGATTGCGAACTGACCTTCCTGCCGGCGCAGGGCATCGATCTGGATCGAGCCGCCCGCCAGCACCGGCGCTATGGCCGGATGCTGCAACGCTGCGGTCTCGAAGTCATTGTGCTGAATGTCAACGCCGATCGGCCGGACAGCGTCTTTATCGAGGATACGGCCATCGTGCTCGATGAACTGGCGATCATGACATCGATGGGAGCGAGTTCCCGGCGCCCGGAAATCAAGGCCGTCGAAACCGTCCTGCGAGCCTACCGGCAGACGGTGCGAATCACCCCGCCCGCCACGATCGAGGGCGGCGACGTCCTTGCCATGGGGAAGGTGCTCTTCGTCGGACGATCGACGCGCACCAATACCGAAGGGGTCACGGCGCTGGAGGCGCTCGTCGCACCGCGCGGCTACAGAGTCAGACCGGTGGCGGTCACCGGCTGCCTGCATCTCAAAACCGGCTGCAGCGCCCTGGACGACGATACGGTTCTCATCAATCCCGAATGGGTCGACCCGGCGCCGTTCGCCGGCTTCGAGCGGATCCGCGTACCGCCGCGGGAACCGTTCGGCGCTAACGTACTCAGATTGGGCGCGACCATCTGTCTGCCGACGGGCATGCCGCGAACGCGAGAAATGGTGATGCAAAGGGGCTACCACACCGACGTCACGGACATATCCGAATTCATGAAAGCGGAAGCCGGATTGACCTGTATGAGCCTGGTGTTCGACCCGTCACCCTTGGTTTGAAGTCGCCCGGCCGCTTGCTGGACCCTCGGCCGTGCGTTTAATTGTCGTCCCAGCGGGCGGGCGTCCACATCGGATGGCTTCGTTCAGACGGCTTGCTTGTACGACTGTCCGTTGAGCACGTCCCAGGTGATGTCCGCGTCCGCCGCCAGGGGCTCGAGGGTGGTCCGGCCGACGACCTTGTCGATTTCATACGGGGGCAGCCCGTCGCCCGGGCACTTGACGGCCAGATCCTCCATGCGGACGGCGTGGCCGGCCGGCAGGTCCCGCGCCGCGACGATCTTTTTGCCCATCTTGACCATGGGATCGACCTCGCTGGGATAGACGCGCTTGACCCCGTCACCCATGGCGACCCTCACCCGCCGCAGGTCCCGGACCATCTTGCGCAGGCCTTCCGGTTCGAGCGAGAAAGCGTGGTCCGTTCCTTTCCAGGTGTGGTTCAGGGTAAAATGCTTCTCCACCACGCGCGCGCCCAGCATGTAGGCCGCCAGCGCCATGGCAATGCCGTTGTCGTGGGAAGACAGGCCGATCACCGCGCGGGGAAAACGCTCCCTAAACGTGCTGATTACCCGCAGGTTGAGCTCCTCGAAAGCGGCCGGATAGCCGGCCGTACACTGCAGGATGCAAAGCTGCGGATTGATCGGCATGATGGCGTCGTGGGCCCGGCGCACGTCCTCCATGGTCCCGCCCCCGGTGCTCAGAATGACCGGTTTCTGGAACGCGGCGATGTGCTTGAGCAGCGGGACGTTTTTCAGGTCGCCCGAAGCCACCTTGAAGGCCGGCATGTCCAGATCGGCCAGGAAATCGGCGCTGGCAAAGTCGAAGGCCGTGGCGAACAGCGCCAGACCCAGCGCCTCGGCGCAGCTCTTCAGTTCGCGGTATTCCGCCGCCTCGAACTCGAGAAATTCACGATGGGCCCCGTAGGTATCGCCGTAGCTGTTCGGGTTGGCGTAAGGTTTCTGATAGGCCGCCGCGGTGAAAAGTCCGCGGTTGTCGCGTTTCTGCAGTTTGACGGCGTTGGCGCCGCAGGCCTTGGCGGTTTCGAACATCTGACGGGCCGTATCCAGGTTGCCCTGGTGGTTGTGCCCGATTTCGGCGATGACCCAGCAGTCGCCGTCGTCCTGAATCGTGTCCCCGCCAATCGTTAATTCTCGCATCGCTTGAGCTCTCCTTGAATGACATGATGAAGCGGCGTGGCCGAGCGATCAGCCCGCCGCATGCTTCCGGGGCATGGCGCCCGGGTCGCGTTGTCTATTTGCAGGGCCTTCGGCCGCCTCCCGCCGCCGGAGATAGTCCCGGCGGGCCCTTGTGCGGGACAGCTTTCCGGAGGTGGTCCGGGGCAGCGTGTTGCGCGGTACCAGATCGACCGCACAGGCAATGCCCCAGGCCGCCAATACATGGGCACGGATGCGCTCAGCCAGCTGATCCGCCTCCGCTCTCTCGACACTGCGGCACTGCACCACGAGAACGGCCCGCTCGCCGCCCGCCGCATCCCGGACCGCGAACGCCGAGGCATCGCCGGTGCGCATATCGGGCTCGGCCTCGGCCAGGCTTTCAAGATCCTGGGGCCAGACATTGCGGCCGTGGATGATGATCATGTCTTTCTTGCGCCCGGTGATGACCAGGCGGCGGCCGATCCGGTAGGCCCGGTCACCGGTGTCGAGCCAGCCGGCCGCGTCGAGAACGCTCCGCGTGGCGGCGGGGTCGCCCAGGTAGCCGGCCATCACACTGGGGCCGCGGACAAAAAGCGTACCGACCGCGCGCTCCGGGAGGACCTCGCCCCGGTCGCTGCGGATTTCGAATTCATACCCCGGAAGCGGTTTGCCGCAATCGACGAACACCTTGTCCGTATGATCCCCGCCGGGCGTTGCTGCGGCCAGGGGGAGGGCCTGGTCATTTCGGGCCAGCCGGGCGCGGTCGACCCGGTCCAGCTGCAATCCCCGGCCCAGCGGCGAAAAACTGACCGCCAACGCGCATTCGGCCATGCCGTAGCCAGCCACAAAAGCGCGCGCATCGAATCCGGCCGGGCGCAACCGTTCGGCAAATTGCCGCAAGGGCTCGGGCCGAATCGGCTCGGCACCCAGACCGGCCGCGCGCCAGGTGCGCAGATCGAGCTGCGCGATGTCCCGGTCCCGCAGATTCTTCAGGCACAGCTCGTAGCCGAAGGGCGGGCTGAAGGACAGGCTGGCCTTGTTGCGGGAAATGAGACTCAGCCAGCGCTTGGGCCGAACGGCGAAGCTGCGCGGGCTGAGGTAGTCCACCGAAACCTGGCCGGCCAGCGGTGCCAGCACAAAACCGACCAGCCCCATGTCGTGGTAGTACGGCAGCCAGGACACCGCCCGGTCCTGCGGTTGGACCTGCAAGCCGTGACGAACGATGAGATGCAGGTTGTTCATCACCTGCGCCTGGGTGACCATGACCCCTCTGGGAAAGCGCGTGCTCCCGGAGGTGTATTGAATATAGGCCAACGCATCGGGGTCGGTGGGCGCAAGCGTTCCCTCATATCGGGGAAGACGGTCGAAATCCTCGGGCCCGCCCACATGCCGCAGGCCACGGCCACGACAGGCCTCCTTTAGCAGCGGCAGATAGGTGTCGGGGGCAAAAGCCGCCTCCACCCGGCAGCTCTCCAGCAGTCGGCCGAGGTTGTCGATAAACACCTTGTGACCGCCGATATGGATGGCGGCCGGCAGCGGCACGGGCACCAGTCCGGCGTACTGGCAGGCAAAGAAAAAACGCATGAAGTCCGGGTCGGTCTCGGCCACGATCGCGACGCGAGCGCCGCGGCCGGAGGTGATCCCCATCAGGCGGCGGGCCAGCGCGCGGGCCTCTTCGCGCAACTGTTTGTAGGGCAGCACCGCGGCCAGCCGCCCCTTGCCGTTGTAAAAGTTCAGACCGGTGGTTCCCCGGGCGGCGTAATCCAGCGCCTCCGCCAGGGACGCAAAGTCAGCCGCACAAAATGGTATCGTATTGATGGTCGGCGTTGGTCGCGTCATCACTTGTCTCCCAAATGGCCGGCTTTCCGCCCGACCGCGCTCACTTGAGCGCAGATGAATCTGAACGCGGTCGCGGGGCCGGAACGATTTGTTCAACAATGAAACATTTCTAATTCTGTAATATCTTATTTTTGCATACTACTATTATTAAATATATCAGTTTGTCAAATAATTTTATAAATTAATTGTATTGATTTAGAATTGATTATGTACTAATCTATTATATTATTTGATCATTACAACTACTTAATATTTCAGCTATGTGAATTATATCACGACCGGTGCGATTCAGTCGCCATGCGGTCCTGGGAGCTGACTATCAGGGCCTGTCGGCGGCGAGCCGGGGACAAGAAGGGCCGATGGCAAAAACGATCGAAGCGATTCTTGCGGAAATGGGCCTCCGGGTCCGCTTGCTCATGTCCGCCAAAAATGCCGGCAAACGGATCGCGGGTCTGTCGGAGCGCGAAACCCTTCTGCTCGAACTCATCGGCACCAAGAAGGAGATGTGTATTTCGGAAATCGCCGAGTTCTTCGGCGGCGTGAGCAGCAGCACCGTGTCCACGACGATCACCAAACTCTGGCGCAAGCGCAAACTCGTCAACAAGACGATTCTGCCCAGGAACCAACGGGTGACCATGGTCAGCCTCACCGACGAGGGCCGCAACCTGCTCGATGCGATCAAGAAAGACCAGTTGATGATCTACAAAACGGTCTCCGAATCCATGCGCATTGCGCCGGAGCAAAACGAAATCCTCAAGGCTTTACTTGAAAACTCGGTTCATTTTTTCGACGATGAACTCGGGTTGAAGCGCAGAAATCCCCACTGCAAGTAGCAGCGGCGATAATGCGGCGGGTGGTGACAACCATCCGCTCGCGGGAGGGATTGCCATGACAAAGCGCAGGCGACGTCTGGCCGGTGTCCTGGTGGCGCTCGGTCTGGCGTTGTGTCTCCAGGGTTGTGCAACCCTGTCGGAGGAGGAGTGCCTATCGGCCGACTGGCACACGATCGGTTACGAAGACGGGTCCCGGGGCTTTTCCGCCCAGCGCATCGGCAAGCATCGCGAGGCCTGCGCCGAGCACGGTATCACCCCCAATTTCCGGGCCTACATGGACGGTCACCGCGCCGGGCTGCGCCAATACTGTATACCGGTCACCGGATTCGCTCTGGGCCGCAGCGGCAAACGCTACAGCGGCATCTGCCCGGAAGAGCTGGAATATGCCTTCCTGGCCGCCTTCGAGGACGGTCGGGTCGTTTATCGTCTACAGCAGGAGATCGAGCAACTGCGGCGGGATATCCGCCAGGCCCGAAACGAGAAGGCACAACTGGAAAAGGAAATCGAGGCCAACGAAGCCATGATCATCGCGGATGCGACACCGCCCTCCTTGCGACGGGAACTCATGGTTCAGAACCGGAAACTCGAGGACCTGATCGAAGACAAGCAACTGCTCATCGAACAGAGCGAAGAGGATATTGACTGGCTGGGACGGCGCATCGAGAAAGAGAGCCGGGCCTACGCCACCCATTAGCCGGTCATTACATCGTGCGGGACCGCTCCGATAAGCGCGTTCTGCGGCTCATTGCTGCCCCCCGGCGTCGATCTGGTTTTTCCGGCGATGAAGCTTTTGGGGCCTCACGTCTTCAGGTTTTTCTTCCAGACCGGTATTTCGGATTCGGGAATTTTCTCAGGGTCATAGCTGAAAAGCTCACAGGCCAGGTACTCGGTCGGCGCCAGGTGGTCCGTGATGATGCCGCAAATCTCATCGGCCAGTCGATCGGCGCCGTCCATGGAGGTAAACGGCAGGATAATCCCCAGTTGGTTCTCCTCGTACCAGCCGATTTCGTCGATCGCCCGGATGCGCTGGCGGATGGTGGCGATAGCCTCGCCAATGCGGGGGTCGGCTTCGCTTTCGATCGCCAGCGAAAGGATCAGAAGCGAATAATTGTGATTGCTGCGATCCGACCGGTAGCGCTCCTTGGCGATGGCCTGCTGAAATGCTCCCTTGCCAATGAGAAGATCGGTCGCCGAATTCCGGGACGATTTAAAAAAACCCACGCGCAGCCTCCGCTCTTTTTTAATCCTGATCACGTTGGATAAGTGGATCCGAGTGCAACAATCTACATCATACAGGATTTCTCTACCGTTTCAAGCGATGGCGCCGTCCACCAACGCCTGATGCCACGCCGCCTGAATTGTTGGCACCGACAAGCTTCGGGTGGGGGATGCACGGTCAGCGACCGGGGGTGTGGATCCGGCCCCTTGCGCCCGGCGTCAGGTGAGAAAAAGCGCACGGCTGACACCCATTGGGGTTGGGCATCCGCTGAAGCGCGCTTCTGGGCGCGATCTTGGAAGGGCTCAGACGACCATCGGCCCGATCGGCGGGGGAGCGGCGGCCTGCAGCGCGTCGCCCGGATTGGCAGACTCAGGAACAGGTGCGGGCATACGCTTCAAGGATGCCCAGGCCGACGTAATCTTTCAATTCTACATCCGCGCCGTCAATTTCGAAACAATAGCCGTCTTCGCCCAGAAGCCCCCGGGGATCAGATCGCCGCGTTCTTCGGGGTCCTGGATCGTATCGCCGTAAAAGCAGACGGAGAGCCACCTTTCCCGGGGTTTATCGTCGATGATGTCGATCATGACGAAAAGCGGGCGGTCCTGCCGGTGTCCGGGGATGCCGCGCAGCGGATGGCTGACGCCCGGGCGGGCATTGAAAGCCAGTTCAACATCTTCCTTGCCGGCAATGCTGTCCATGTAGGTCCTGAAAATGGGTTCGGTTCCAAGGGCGTCGTCCGCCCAATCCTCAAGAAACGGATTCAGATCATCCATGTCTCGGAAACCTCTCAATCGATCGATAAGGGTGCTTCGACGCGTCGGTTGGGGCCGGGGCGGCGATCGGTGTGAAACGGGCAATGCCAGTAGAACCCAAGTATTTATAAGCATATACTCACCCATCGTGCAATTCGAACGGCCGCTGCCATTGGTGAGGACAGTGACCGGCTGTCTGATCTTCTTCCAACTGTGGGCGCTCAGCTTAAGCGCCAAGGGGCAATGCCACCCATCAACCCGCAGAGGCCGCGCATGTGGCCGCTCAACGAAAACGTCCACCAGGATCGGATCGGGGCCCGATCCGCCGGCGCACGGTCCTGCTATACACCGGTTGAGCACCGGGGCCCGTGATCGATGCCGCCCCAGTCTGAACCGAAAACAGCAGTTTGAGGATGGGCGTTAGTTGACGCACAGCATGACGGCGGCGATCAGCAACAGGAGATGAACGCCGATAAGGTAGGTTTCTCTGGTTATGTTTTTGAAGATGCGGGCGCCGCATAAAAAACCCAGGAGGACGGCCGGGGTGAAACGAAGCGACCGGAGAAACAGGTCCTCAGTGAGAAGCCCGGCCTGGATAAACAGCACGACGATCAACACGCCCGTGGCCATGAAGTAGAGTCCCATGGCGCCTTTGGCTTTCCTGGGTTCCGGAAATCGAGCCGTGGCGTATATGACGACCGGGGGCCCCCCGGTCGTATAGGCCCCGGTGAACCACCCGCTGATCATACCCAGAATAACGCCGCCCGGACCGGTCTGCGCAAATTGCCCGAGCTTGGCCTGCCCCCGGCGCGTGCGATCAAATAAAACCACCACGACAACAAAAAGCGCCAGCGTTGATTTCATCATTGTATCGGGGAGTAAATGCAATGCATAGACGCCCGCCGGTAAGGCGGCTGCCGAACCAACGAACAGAGGCTTCAATTCGCGCCATTGGACCAAACGCCCATAGCGACAGCTGTTGACCACGACCAGCAATACGGAAAAAGGCAACTGGATCGCAACGGCTTCCTTGACGGGCAATACCAGGGAAAGCAGTGGAACGGCCACCAGACCGAATCCAAATCCGGCGAAGCTGAAGGTAAAGGCACTTAGGGCCAGCGTGCAACTGATGAATAACGAGGGTTCCATTGGTTGGTGTTCATCGGCTGGATGCCACTGCCGGCACACAAGAAGATCCGTGAAAAAGCCCTGCCGCGGCCGGTCGCAATGAATGGCCCGGGGGCGCAGGGCTTATGGTTTCTGGCGCTTCGGCGGGCGGGCATCAACAATCGGGCGAGATGCTCAGCGGCCATGGTAATCCGCGACCATCAGCTCGTTTGAATCGACGGATTGCCCCGGGCATAATATTTGCGGATATAGTTCTCCTGGGCTTCAAAACCCCAATGCGTTTCCTGCCAGAATACGGCGGCCCCCCCTTTGTCGCCCTTGCGGATCAAATTGATGAAGCGATCGTGCTCATCGCAGTTGGCCCATTCCCAATCCTTCATGTATGCGATGCGGGGGAAATCATACAATCGTTGTTTCAAGGTGGTCATCAGCTGTTTCATGGCCGCGTTGTCGGACAATTCAAGGAAGACATTATGAAACGCGATATTCAACGAATAGTATTGAGGATCGAAGGCTTCGAAGGTTTTTTCCCGGATGCAGCGGCGCATGCTAGCATTGAGCTTTTCCATCTTGTCAATGCGCCGGGGGGTAATCCTGTCAAACACCAACCTCAGGGCGGACGCCTCGAGCGCCCCGATAATTTCCAAGATCTCCTTTACTTCCTGCAGCGTCATTTTTTTCAGGAGCACGCCTCGGCGGGGCAGGATCGATACAAAACCCTCGCATTCCATCTGGATTAATGCATCTCGGAGCGGTGTCTTGCTGACCCCCAGATGGGCGCTGATTTCTTTCAGGTTGATGAGCGAACCCGGTACAAGCCTACCCGCCTGGATTTCTTCCTGAAGATACGCGTAAATCTGCTGGCGTAAGGATCTGACGTCTAACACGCTTCCCATTAAATTATCCTCAGAGCAATTCCCAATGGTTCATGCGATAACGAATGGAACCGCGCATGGTGAATATCGTTTTCTGAAGGGCTCCCAAGCGGGGCGCCCCAGGAAGCCCTGGCCGGCATCGCCCGATTGGCGGCGACCGATGGGGGGATGGAAACGATGCCCCGGTTGCCATGGGGGCATCGTTTCCGCGGCCATAGGGACAGGCGGCGGTCCACCGGCCTCCCGAAGTTTACAAAAAACTGTCAGGATCGACATAGTCCAGGTCAAACGCCTCGGCCACGGCCTTGTAGGTGACTTTCCCGTTGATCACGTTGGCCCCGAGCTTGATTTCATCATTCTCCTGCATGGCCCGTTTCCAACCCTTGTTCGCGATCTCCAGCGCATAGGGCAGCGTGGCGTTGGTCAACGCCAGGGTCGATGTCTTGGCGACGGCCCCCGGCATGTTGGCCACGCAGTAATGAACCACCCCGTCAACCACATAGATGGGATCACCGTGGGTGGTCGCTTTGGAGGTCTCGAAGCATCCGCCCTGGTCGATGGCCACATCCACCATGACCGCGCCCCTTTTCATCGTACCGAGCATTTCCCGCGTCACCAGCCGCGGGGCCTTGGCGCCGGGGAGCAACACGGCCCCCACCACCACGTCGGCATCCTTGACCAATTCCCGAATGGTCGCCGGGCTGGACATCAAAGTGAAGCAGTTGGCCGGCATCACGTCGCTTAAGTAGCGCAGCCGTTCCAGGTTCATGTCGAGCAGATACACCTTGGCGCCCAACCCGCAGGCCATTTTGGCTGCATGCACGCCCACCACACCACCGCCGATCACGACCACCGTGCCGGGGTCCACTCCGGGTACCCCTCCCAGGAGCACCCCGTGGCCGCCCTGGGCCATCTCCAGGTATTTGGCCCCCTGCTGAATGGCCATGCGCCCGGCCACTTCGCTCATGGGCGTCAGCAATGGCAGGCTGCCGTCGGCCTTCTGGATGGTTTCGTAGGCGATATTCACGGACTTGCTCTTGATCAAGGCCTTGGTCTGGGTCTCGTCGGCGGCCAGATGCAGGTAGGTGAAGATAATCTGGCCTTCACGGATCAAATCGTACTCCGGCGGCAGCGGTTCTTTGACATGCATGACCATATCGGCCGTAGCAAAGATCTCCCTGGACGAGTCGATCAGCTTGCCCCCCGCCTTCGCATAGGCCGAATCGGAAAAACCGCTGCCGGCACCGGCATTGGTTTCCACCAGAACCTCGTGCCCGTTGTGGACCATGACCTCAACGCCCGCCGGCGTCATACACACACGGTTTTCTTCCGTCTTGATCTCTTTCAGGATACCGACAATCATTTCTCCCTCCCATGCAGTTGGTTCGATCGTTTGTCTGGATAATATCCGATCAGGGCCGAATGGCCGACGGCACGATTCAAAATCCTTCGATCGCTTTTTTTACCGCCGCCACAATCTCGTCGATGTCCGCCTTGGTGGCAATCAACGCCGGTGCGAAGTTCATGATGGTGTTGTTTCCCGGTAGCGAACTGTTGGTGCGGCCGATCAGCACGCCTTCGGCGGCCACCAGCCCCATGATGCGCGCCATTTCCGCCTCGGTGATGGGTTCTTTCGTGGCCTTGTTCTTCACCAGTTCGAGACCGCAGAACAGGCCCTTGCCGCGCACATGGCCCACAAGGGGCATGTCCGCTAGCGCCTGCAGGCTTTCGAGCAGATAGGCACCAATCACCCGACTGTTTTCCACCAGGTTCTCTACTTCGATGATGCGGGTGCTCTCCAGGGCGGCCACGGTGGCGGCGGCACAGCCACCATAGGTGCTGATGTCGCGAAAATAATTGATGCCTTCCTCCGGATTGGAAGGGTCGCAGAGGAATTTGTCAAAAATCGCCTGGCGGGTGACCGTGGCCGACAGCGGCATATAGGAGCTGGCCAGCCCCTTGGCCATGGTGATCATGTCCGGATCGACATCAAACTGCTCGAAGCCCCAGAATTTACCGGTGCGGCCGAAGCCACAAACGACCTCATCCATAATCAGGTAGATGCCGTAGCGGTTGCAGATCTCCTGGAGAATCGGATAGTACTCCGGCACCGGCACGATGATACCGCCGCCGGCGGTTATCGGCTCCACGATGCAGCCGCCGATGGACTCCGGCCCCTCCTTCCGAATGACCGTTTCGAGGCTGCGGGCACAATCGATGTCGCATCCCGGATAGGATTTATCAAAGGGGCAGCGGTAGCAGAGCGCATGCGGGAACTCGGCAAATCCGTCGGCAAACGGGCCGTAGTCCTGTTTGCGCTGAAGCTGTCCGGTGGCACTCAGGGCGCCGATGGTTGTCCCATGATAATCGCGGTCGCGGTAGAGGATTTTGTACTTGCCCTTGCGTGCCGGATCGATATGCGACACCTGGCGGATGATCTTGAACGCCTTCTCATTGGCTTCGGATCCGCTGTTGGAGAAATAGACCTTGTCGAGGTTGGGGAGCAATTCGATCAGTTTGGCGGCAAATTTGATCGTCGGGATATTGCCAACCGTCCCGGCGTAATAACCCATGGTGACGAGTTGATCGTAAACGGCCTTGGCGATGCTTTCGCGGCCGTGGCCGACCATGACGCTCCACACGCCTCCGGACGTGGCATCGAGGTATTCTCTCCCCCGGATGTCTTTAACCCGGAGCCCCTGGCCTTCGACGATGATCATCTGCTCGGCCGACTGGAACACCTTGTGGGGCTTGATGTGGTGCCACAGGTAGTCCCGGTCTCCACGAACCATCTCTTCGACATCGTATGCCTTCCAATTGACGGTCGCTTCCATGGTTTCTCTCCTCATCGGATGAATATTTTTAGGGCCAAGACCCCAAATCACGATCGGGTCTTGATTTTACACCCCCGATTGAGGGCGCATATCGGCCGGATTGATTCCCGCTACGGCCACCGGTTTTTTCATGGCGTCGCGGCGGAACGGCTCCCCCAGTTCCTGGTTGTTCAACACCTCGATGAAGGTGGTCTTGCCCTCTTCCATCTGGGCCTTTAAGGCCGCGCTCAACTTGGCGGTCAGATCATCCGGTGTGCTGACCTGGACCCCCTCCATGCCGCAGGCCCTGGCGATGGCGGCGAAAGAGACATCCGTATCCAGTTCGGTGCCCACGAAGTTGTCGTCGTACCACAGGGTGCTGTTGCGCTTCTCGGCCCCCCACTGGTAGTTGCGGAAAATGATCATCGTGATGGCGGGCCACTCGTCGCGTCCGCAAGCCGTCATTTCATTCATGGAGATGCCGAAGGCGCCGTCACCGGCAAAACCCACCACCGGAATGTCGGGCTTGGCGATCTTGGCTCCCAGGATGGCCGGGAAACCGTAGCCGCAGGGGCCGAACATGCCCGGCGCCAGATACTTGCGGCCGGCTTCGAAGGTCGGGTAGGCATTGCCGATGGCGCAATTGTTGCCGATATCCGAGGAGATGATGGCCTCTTTGGGCAGGGCTTGGACGATGGCCCGCCAGGCCATGCGGACCGTCATTTTATCGGGCTCCTTGGTCTGGGCGCGCTGGTTCCATGTGGTGCCGGGGTCATCGTCCTCGTGGTCCATGGCGGCAAGCTCCCGGGACCAGTCGGCTTTGATTTGTTCGATGGTCGCCCTGCGTGCTTCGCGCCCCTCATTGCCGGCCGTGCTGTCAAGCCGCGCCAGAATGGCGTTGGTCACTTTGCGGACGTCGCCGGCGATGCCGACGGTGACCGGTTTGGTCAGCCCGATGCGGTCAGGGTTCATATCGACCTGGATGATGGCCGCCTGGGCGGGCCAGTAATCGATGCCGTAGCCCGGCAGGGTCGAGAAAGGATTCAAACGGGTGCCCAGGGCCAGGACCACGTCGGCCTTGGAGATGAGTTGCATGCCGGCCTTGGAGCCGTTGTAGCCCAGCGGGCCGGCAAACAGCGGATGGCTGCCCGGGAAGGCGTCGTTGTGCTGGTAGCCGCAGCAGACAGGGGCGTCCAGGCGTTCGGCCAGCGCGACCGTGTCCGGGATGGCACCACCGATGACCACCCCGCCACCGTTCAGGATCACGGGAAACTTGGCCTTGGACAGAAGTTCGGCCGCCTGGGCGATGGCGTTCTCACCACCGGCCGGCCGGTCGAACGCTACGACCGCCGGCATTTCGATTTCGATCACCTGGGTCCAGAAATCACGCGGGATGTTGATCTGCGCCGGCGCGGAGGCCTTTTTGGCCCGAAGGATGACCCGGTTGAGAACTTCCGCGATGCGTGCGGGATGCAGGACTTCCTCCTGGTAGGCCACCATCTCCTCGAAGACGGCCATCTGGGGGACCTCCTGGAATCCGCCCTGCCCCATCGCCATGTTGGCCGCCTGGGGTGTCACCAGCAGCAGGGGCGTGTGGTTCCAGTAGGCCGTCTTGACCGGGGTGACGAAATTCGTGATGCCCGGGCCGTTCTGGGCGATCATCATGGACATCTTTCCGGAAGCGCGGGTAAAGCCGTCAGCCATCATGCCGGCGTTGCCCTCATGGCCCACATCCCAGAAAGTGATCCCCGCTTGGGGGAAGAGATCGGAAATCGGCATGAATGCCGAGCCGATGATGCCAAAGGCATGCTCGATGCCGTGCATCTGAAGCACTTTTACAAAAGCCTCTTCGGTGGTCATTTTTATTTTTGACATGGGATCTATCCTCCTGCCGATTTGGTGTTTGGAGCCGTTTGGACTGCATGCAAACTGATGTCTGATATATCAGATATCAGATGGCGGTCAAG
>JASJCV010000073.1 GCA_030065275.1 Desulfobacterales bacterium
GGCCGGTTTTTTTAAAGGCCTGAAATGACTTACTACTTGGCTTTTTTGGGATGGCATTTAGAACAGGAAACGGGCGCGGCTTTGGATTTGTTCTCCTTGTTCCATTTTTTGTGGCAGGCGATGCAGTTCATGTGGACCGCCTCGGCGTGGTACTCGAGCTTCAGCTTTTTCTGCTCTTCTTTGCTGACCTTTTTTTCCTTCCACTCTTTTTTGATTTCCTTGGGCACGGTGCTCGCGATCTTGTGGCACTCGATGCACCTTACCTTGCCGAAGGCATCCAAGGCGGCCTGGTCGGCCAGGGGCTGGCCCTTGTCATCGTGGTGGCAGTCGCCGCAGGCGCCCCCGTATTCGGTGGCGTGTTTCTTGTGGGTGAACTGGACGATACCCTTGGTGTGCTTTTCATAGGCCGGATCCTGCAGCGGAATGACGTCAGCCACCTCGGTAGCCGCCTGGATGGCGGCTGCAAAGAACAGGCAGGCCATACCGACCAGACATAGTGTGAGCAACTGTTTCTTGACCTTCATAAGACCCTACACCTCCTTAATGAAAATGGTTTTTTGCCGTTGTTCCCCGATCAGGCACTCCTACCAGAACATCGTAAAGCTGTCAACGAAAGACGGCGCGGGGCGCGAGTTGACACCGATGCACGCCGCCCAATGGCGCGCATTTTAGCGCCTTTAATAGTCAAGACGTCGGCACCGCCATTTTGGTCGACAAGCCGGGGGGGCTTTTTTCGGTTCGGCGTCCATGGGCCACCGGATCAATCCTGCAGCTGGCCGTGGGTGTCCTCAAGCAGGCGCCGTTGCTGACGCTTCAGATCCTGCAATTGATCGAAGACCGGTTCGAGGCGAGCGGCTTCCTGGGCGACATATTCGTAGAGTGCCAGAAAATTACGGTCGATATCGTCGAAAATGAGATTCAAGCGGTCGGACAGGCGCTGGTTTAATTCCGAGGTGAATTGTTGGCCGCCCGCGTCCAAATTGGCTTCAAGCTGTGCGATCAGCTTGTTCCGGCGGAAAAACATGACGCCGCCGGCCAGAAGCAGGCCGGTTCCGGTGAGAATGCCGCCGGTGATGTCGAAAAAGAGGCCATGGGTGACGACCAGGAAAAAAGCGCCTACGGCCGTGAGCGCGCTGCCGCCCACCAGCGAGGGGCCCAGCGAATCGGTGGCCTGAAGATCGCGGGTGGAAAAGCTCTCGCCGCCGATCAGTTCGGCCATGTTCGTCTTGACGGCCTCGATCACGTCGGTGCGGCGGCGATCGAGGCGCTGAAACAGATGGTCCTCGGCAATGGGCGCGGACCGAATGTCGTCTAACTCCCTTAACAACTGCTGCAGCAGAACCTGCAGCCCCTCCACGAAATGCACGGCGCCCTCTTCCGTGATGGTTTCGGTACGCCGCCGCAAATCGGATTCGAAACGGACCTCGAGTTTCTCGAGCCATTTTTTGAGAGAAGGCTTGCGGCCGAATGTGGACCGTACCGAGCGTTCAAACAGCTGGCGAAATGCCAAACCGTCCCTGAAATCGCTGATCATGGTGCGGGCCGCCTGGTGATAGGCTTCCGTCAGTCGACCGATCAGGGACTTCAGCTCGTATGCCGACTGCTTGTGACCGCTGGCCAGGCGCTGCTTCACCTTGTCCACGGTGGCCTGGTCGGCCACCAACCGCTCTCGGCGGTCAGCCAGCGATTGCTCGACCTTCTCCGTGACACGTTCGGCGGATTCCAGAATCGAAGCGAGTTTGAGCCGGTAGTGGCGGCCGCCGGTGATGGTCTCGCGGATAAATTCGCGGACCGCCTCAAAACCGCTTTCGGCGCTGCCGCTCGTTTCGTGTTCAGCCGAAGTGGCGAATAGGTGCGGATCGGCGATGCCTTTCTGGAGCGCGAGTTCGCGGACACGGTTCAAATTGGTTGCAATCTCGTCCGGCCGGGCCAAATCCGCCTGCTGCAGAATGAAGACCGTACGCTTGCGCCAATCGTCGCGGATATAGTCAAGCAGGTCCCAGGCCGACTGGGTGTAGGGATTTTTGGCCGGAAACACCATGAGCACCAGGTCGCTGTGAGGGATGAAGTTCCGTGTGATTTCCTGATGGTTGTCGATGACCGTGTTGGTTCCGGGGGTGTCGACGATGGCGATGGTCTGGAGAATGGTCAGGGGCAGGCCGATTTTGGTCAGGAGTGGATGGATTTTTTCCTCAAAGCGGGTTTCGCTGTAGACGATCTGCTGGATGACATCCGTGCACGGGGCCGCATCGACCTGGCAGATCGGGTGACCCAGCAGGGCATTGATGAAGCTGCTTTTCCCGGATTTGACCTCGCCCACAACGACGAACAGAAAGGGTTCGTTCAGTCCCGAGCGCAGCTCACCGATGATGGCGACGAGCGGCTCGCTGTCGAGGCGTACGAGGGTCTGGTGGTACTGTTTCAAGAAATCGTCGATGCGATCTTTCAGGACGAGAAAGCGATCGTTCAGGACGGGGTTGGTCATAGCGGCCTCATGTTGGCGGAGTGTCGGACGCGACCTTTAGCCTATGCCAGGACTCTTAAAAAGGCAAAATAAATCTTTAGATAATTTAAAGGGTTGGAAAGGAAGAATGCTGTTTTGCAATCCGTGGGGCATAACAGAAATGGTATGGGCCCCACCCGCGGGACCGAGCTGACGGTGAGCGCTCCGGCCGGTGCATCAGGCGTCGGATTCACCGGTTTCGGCATCGCCTTCGTCTTCGGCGGCGCCGATCGGTCGGCGTCCGAAAATGCGTGCGCCGATGATGCTGATTTCGTAGAGAAGCATGAGCGGCAGGGCCATCATCACCTGGGTGACCACATCCGGCGGGGTCAGGATGGCCGCGCCGGCGAAGAAAAGCAAAACGGCATACTTGCGATGCTTCTTGAGGAAAGCCACGGATACGATACCCATGCGGGCCATGAAAGTGATGACCAGGGGCAGCTCGAAAACCAGGCCGAAGGCGATCAGGAGTTTGGCGGCGAAGCCGAGATACTCCTTCATTGAAGGCATCGGGCGGATGGTTTCGGTGGCAAACCCCAGAAAAAACTTGAAGCCCCAGGGAAAGACGATGAAATATCCGAAAAGCGCCCCGCCGATAAAGAAAAAGGAGCACAGGAAAACGATCGGCAGCAACAGGCGTTTTTCCTTGTCGTAGAGCCCCGGAGCCACAAACATCCAGAACTGATAGAGCAAAACCGGCGTGGCCAGACCGATACCGGTCAGCAGCGCCACTTTAAGATAGGTGAAAAAGGCTTCGGGCAGATTGGTGTATATAAGGGTGTCGCCCTCCTGCATCACGCTCTGCAGCGGGTGCACCAGGATGCCGAAAAGATATTCCTTGAACCCGTAGGACAGAACAAAACCAACGCCGATGGCCACGAAACTGATGATCAGGCGCTTGCGCAGCTCTTCCAGGTGGGCGGTGAAGGGGATTTTGTCATTGTCACTCATTCTTGGCGTTTCCTTCACCACGGGTTTCAGTGGGGGGCTGCAGTTCGGTGGGTGCCTCTTCGGCCTCCTTGTGTTCGAAGGTTTTCTCATCGCTGGCGGAGGTATCGAAGGATTCGCTTTTCAGCGGGTTGACCGATGTCCGGATGTCGGTATTGAGATCGTCGAAAGATTTTTTTACATCCTTCAAATCGTCCCCCACGTCGATGGATTCTTTGATTTCGCGGGTGGCCTTCTTGAACTCGTTCATGGCCCGGCCCAGGGACTTGGCCAGGTCGGGCAGCTTTTTGGGGCCGATCACGATGAGGGCGATGGCCAGGATGAGAATCATTTCCGGCATGCCGATACCGAACATGAACATTCTCCTTTATGTGTTTATTTCCCACTTACCGGGCCGACGGCCGGATCGAGCAAAAATCCCGACGGAATCCGGATGTGTTCTCTTGGCCGCACCGGATCGAAGGATGTACCTAACTTGTTCGCCGAGCGCCGTCAAGCATCGGCGTGTATCCGGCGGCCCAAGCTTTCACGATGGGGGGACGGTTTTCAGAACCAGAAAGTAGAGCTCGCCTTCGTGTTGCAGGTGGCCGGCCGCAGTTTCGGCGTAGGCGCCCGAGCCCCAGAACAGATCGGCCCGCCCGGGCCCCTTGATGGCGCCGCCCGAGTCTTGATTGAAAACAAAACGCTTGAGGGCCGTCCAGCCGGAGATGGTCCGGTCGCCGTCTGTCAGGGGCTTGCGGGTCGCAATGAAGGCCAGGGCCCCCGAGGGAAAGATCCGCTGGTCGGTGGCGATGGAGCGGCCGGGAGTGACAGCGACGCCCAGGCTGCCCAGCGGATCGCCCTGGCCGGCCCGGAAAAAGACATAGCTGGGGTTGTGGTTCAAAATGGCCTGACGCTCTTCGGGATGGGCTTCCAGGTAGGCGCGGATACGCTGCATCGACATTTCCTCGGCGGGGATTTTTTCCTGGTCGATCAGCAATTTGCCGATACTGCGATAAGGTTGGCCGTTTACGCCGTGATATTGGACGCTCAGGGACCGGCCTCCATCCAGAATGATACGCCCGGACCCCTGAATCTGCAGGAAAAACAACGCGATCGGATCGTCCACCCAGGCAATCACCGGCGCCTGGTCGTCGATCAGGCCTTTTTCGATGTCCTCGCGTGCATAATAGGGTACCACCCGGCGCCCGTCGAGGCGCCCGGTGAGGCGGCGGCCTTTCCAGTCGTCCGCAAAAGCCGCCAGATCGACATAGACCAAGTCCCGGGGCAGCCCGTAAACTGGATGGCGGAACCGGCTGTCGGCCGTGAGTCGTCCTTCAAGGAAGGGCTCGTAATAGCCGGTAAACAGGACGCGGGGCGGCTCACCGGCACCGGGCGAGCGATACAGGTTGTATTCGCGGCGCAGAAAGGCATTGAGGGCACCGGTCCCGGGTCGGGTTTCGATAAATTCGACGAACCGTTCCAGCGATATGACCATATGCACTTTGGTGTAGCGGTCGGGCCCGAAACGGAAGCTGCGTTCATCCGGCAGTTTGTGCAGGTAGTTCAAGCTCTGCCGGGCCGCATCCGCAAGACCGTCGTAATCCATATCGTCGAAAACCGCGGGCCATTGGTCCGGCGGCATTCGGACCAAAGCGGTTTCAGGACGCGACGGGTCATAGGGCGCGGGCGTCGAACGGCAGCCCGTCAAAAGCAGGCCGATGCCTGCCAGGCCGATAAGGATGGCCAGGGGCACATTAAGGCGAAGGAGGGTCATCTTGATGACTCCGATCGAGGGCACGGGGTTGGCTTTCAATTTTCTCAAGGGTTGGCGATCCGTGAACTCCGCCGTCGACCACGCCCAGATCTTCAAAGCCGCGCGCCGAAACCAGTACGCGGCGCTCCATCGAACCCACCATGCGGTTGTAACTCCCCACGCAGCGGTCGAGGTCACGGCCCATCTGCTGCAGGTGGCCGGTCATGGTCTGGAGCCGCTCGTAAAGGGTGCGGCCGAGCCGCGCGACCTTGTCGGCGTTTTCGGCGGCCTGCTGCTGTCGCCATCCGTAGGCCACCGCTTTGAGCAGAGCGATCAGCGTGGTGGGTGTCGCCAGCACGACCTGGCGCTGCATACCGTCTTCGATCAGACGCGGATTGCGGCTCAAGGCGGCCGCAAAGAAATTTTCACCCGGAATGAAGAGGACGACGAACTCGGGCGTGGTTTCAAACTGCGCCCAGTAAGCTTTCCGCGCCAGCTGTTGGATATGGGTCGCAATCTGAGCCGCGTGCCGGTCGATCAAGGCGTCGCGTTCTTCCGCCTGGGTGGCCTCGAGCGAATCGAGATAGGCGGATAGCGGCACCTTGGCATCGACGACGATGAGGCGGTTGCCGGGCAATCGGACAATCATGTCGGGGCGCATCCGGTTGCCGTCGCCCGGCGTGGCAGGTTGTTCGTAAAAATCACAGTGGGCCTGCATGCCGGCCAGTTCGGCCACCCGCTTCAGCGTGGTTTCTCCCCAGCGGCCGCGAACGTGGGGCACCCGCAGGGCCTTGACCAGCCGGCGGGTTTCCTCGCGCACGCCCTCCTGGGTGGCCATCAGCGAGTGAATCTGTTGGCGCAGCTCGCCATAGGCATCCTGACGGGCGCGCTCCATGGACCGGGTATTGTTCTCATAGCGCTCGAGGGCTTCCTGGAGCGGTTGGAGCATGCCGCCCACGGCCTGGGAGCGCTGGTCCATGTCGCTGCGGGCCCGGTCGACGAAGCGGGCCAGTGTGGCCTGGGCCAGGTCCATGAAGACCCGGTTGTTTTCCTTGAGGGCCCGGGTGGACAGCCCCTTGTAGGCGTCGGTCAAGCGCTCCTGCCAGCCTTCGACCAGGCGGAGCTTTTCTTTGAGCGCCTGGCGGTCCTGCCGGATGATGGTCTCGAGGCGCGCCCCCCGGCTGCGAAGGTCGGACAGGGTCGTCTGCAACGCGGCGATCTGCGCCTCCCGCTGCTGCAGGCGTTCTTCCAGCGCTTCCGCCCGTTCGGCCCGCACCGCGGCGGCGGCATGGGCCTCGGTCAGACGCACCAATTCACCGTGGCTGCGCGCCGCTTCCTGCCGCATCGACCCAAGCGCCTCCTGGTGAGCTTTCAACAGGCGGATGCGGCTCATCCACCAGCCGGCGGCGAGACCCGCGAGGGCGCCGGCCATAGCGGCAAGGGCCAGCATCCAGGGCGCTATGTTCCAGGTTGCAGGCATCGCGACTAGGCGGTTTCCACGCCGCCGTCCGGGGTGGCCGCACGACGATAGGTGCCGCTTCGCCCGCCGGATTTCTCCACCAGCCAGACATCCGTGATCTGCATGCCGCGGTCAACCGCCTTGCACATGTCGTAAATCGTGAGCGCGGCCACCGTGGCGGCGCTCAGGGCCTCCATTTCGACACCGGTCCGATCGTGAATCCGGACCGAGGCCAGGACGCGAATCCGCGAGCGGGCAACGTCCGTTTCGAAATCCACCTGGGCATGGCGCAGGTTCAGCGGGTGGCACATGGGTATCAGCGCGGCCGCCTGCTTGGCGGCCATCACGCCGGCGATGCGGGCCGTTTCGAACACATTGCCCTTTTTCACCGTGCGGTCCTGAATCTGCGCCAGCGTTTCCGGCTGCATGACGATCACGGCCTGAGCGGTGGCCCGGCGGTCGGTGGGCGTCTTGTCGCTGACATCCACCATGCGGACGCGTCCATCCGCGTCCAGATGGGTAAACTCGGTCAATGGGGCCTCCTTGGGGTCTTAATCGTTATCGACAAAAAACTCCGTTTTGGATGTGACCGTGGTTTTGATGGCTTTGAGGGTTTCTTCGAGAACGGCGATCACGTTTTCGCGCACATCGCCGGCCACCACCAGCACCATGACGTCGTCGCCCACGGTCAGATCGCGATCAGCGGCGATCTTAACCCGGACGTCGACGATTCCGGGGCGCTGGCGGCCGGCTTCCAGGACGGCGCCCAGGCGTTCGCGGTCGACGTGGACGCGCAGCCCGGATACCCGGCGGCCGTCACGGGAAGTGGCGCGCACTACACCGTTGTGGCAGAGCACCATTCCGGCCTGATCAAAATTGGGGTGTTGCTTTATGCTTGTGATGAGATCGGCGGCATTCATGAGGCGATGGGTTTCCTTTTCACAAAGCCGGATTCCGTTCCTGCGGGGCGGCTAGATCCACTGCGCCGCTTCCGCAAGATCTTCGGGCGTGTTGACGTTTTTAAACGAAAGCAGTTCCGGATCGACCCGGCGCAGGCGTTTGTCACTGACCTGTTTGACGCGGACGCGGTCGAAAAAACGGCGGATGCGGTAATCGCCGCGCTTGAGGCGGTTTTCGATCGGTTCGAGGCAGCGCCGGGCATAGACCGCGCACAGCGGCTCGAGCCCGTCGGAGGTTTGGGGGACCACCACGTCGATGCCGGGCTGGCGGGCGTTCAGCAGCGCTGCGATCAGCGCGGTCTTGACGAGCGGGGTGTCGCAGGCGCAGATGAACACATCGTCACAGCGGCTGTAGAACAGCGCCGTATGGACACCGGTGAGTGAACTGCGGGCATCCACCAGGTCGGCTACGATGGTGGCATCCCGATCGGCGTGGTTCTGGGGCTGATTGGAGACGATGATGATTTCGTCGAAGAGATCGTCGAACGCCTTGATGATATGATCGATCATCGCTTTGCCGGCCAGCGGGATGAGGGCTTTTTCCCGGCCGCCAAAGCGCGAGTTCAGTCCGCCGGCAAGCACAACCCCCGTGCAGGGGCTGCGATGGGTTGGTGTCGTTGAAGGCTGCGGATTCATTCCGATGTGCACCAGGCGCGTTGGATGCCGCCCATAAGCCCCGCTGCGGCATCATTTAGGGGCCGATCGCCAAAAAAATCCAGGTGTCCCTGGCGGTGTTACCCGCGTTGCGGGATGCTGCATCGATATTGTATCAGTCGGTGCATCGCGAGTCGGCTATTGGCAGAATCATAGGGTCCCTGCCCTGCGAACCGGCATCCATACAAGGTGTGTGCGCCACTTTCTCGCCGTCTCACGCCGTCCAGGGACCCTAATCTTAATGTTGAGAGCGGTTCTATAAATTGTAAAATATAATCTGCAAGTTATTCGCTGGATTCGTTCCCGGGGAATATAAATGATCCCCCTGTTGTTGGCAAGGTGTATCGCAGCACGATCGGCAACCCGCGCCAACAATGCGCTTGCTATTCCTCCGGGGGTTGGTATATGCCGATGGAGAACGGCGTGCCCATGGTCTTGGCGGTGGCATCGACCGCCTTTACAATCTGTCAAACGCCAAAGGTGAGATCGGGGAAAAGCGATGAGCGCACAGGAATTGATCATGGACGCCAAGGACATCGATCGCACCATCACCCGCATGACCCACCGGATTCTGGAGATCCACAAGGGGGCGATCGGTTTGACCCTGATCGGCATCCAGACCCGGGGTGTTTTTCTGGCCAAACGCATCCAGAATAAAATCAAAACGATCGAGGGCACCACGGTGGAAACCGGCGACATGGACATCACGCTCTACCGCGACGACTGGACACGCATCAGCCACCATCCGGTGGTCCAGGCCACGGATATTCTGTTTTCAGTTGATGACCGTGAGATCATCCTGGTGGACGACGTTCTATTCACCGGGCGGACCACCCGCGCGGCCATGGATGCCATCATGGACTTCGGCCGACCGGCCCGGATCGAACTGGCTGTTCTGGTGGATCGTGGCCACCGGGAGTTGCCCATTCAAGCCGAATACGTGGGCCGCTTCATCGAGACCCGGCGCTCGGAAATGATCAACGTTTTTGTGCAGGAGCATGACAAGGAAGACAAGGTCTTAATTGCAAGGAAGGCATAATGGCGGAAGTCGCACATAAGGCGTCGGTGCCCCGGAAACTGGATGTCGGGATCCTGACCGTTTCGACCACGCGCAGCCTTAAAGAGGACAAAAGCGGGCATTGGATGGCGCGCCGCTGCGAGCGTGAAGGTCATCGTGTCGTGGCCCACCACGTGGTGCCGGACGACGCCCACTCAATCGCCGAGGCCCTGGGCATCATCATCAACGCCCATCAGCCGCACGCCGTCATCGTTGACGGCGGTACCGGCATCACTCCCGCGGACGTCACCATCGAGGCCGTCCGCCCTCTGTTCACCAAAGAGTTGACCGCCTTCGGCGCGCTGTTTGCCCAGCTAAGCTTCGAGGAAATCGATTCGGCCGCCATCATGTCGCGGGCCACGGCCGGCGTGATCGGCCAGACCGTGGTTTTCTGTCTGCCGGGCAGCCTCAACGCCTGCAAGCTGGCCTGCAAGGCGCTGATTTTTCCTGAACTGGGGCACCTGGCCAAGCATGTTCGCGCTGGCGGTTAAAACCGCGAGGACGCCCCGAAATAATCCATTCCCTTTCAAACGGCCTGTTTCAATGTTAAACCGACGGCCCGAACACGTCCGGGATGCCGAAAATAGCGGTGTTCAAGTTTCGGCTGAGCCCGGTCGGCTCGGCCAGCGGGGTTTCGTCCAGGCGGGTGGCTGGGACCACCCCCATCAGGGCGTTGGTCAGCAGCACCTGGTCGGCTGAATAGAGATCGACCGGAAACAGGGGCTTGTGTACCACCCGGTAACCCCGGGCCACCAGCTCCCGGCAGACGCAATTTTCCATCACGCCGGGCAGGACGTGAGCCGACAGGGGCCGTAGCACCGTCCGATCGCGGATGGCCAGCAGGTTGGCCGTATGGGTTTCGGACAGGCTGCCATCCGGGTTGAGAATCAGGGCTTCGTGCGCGCCATTTTCTCGCGCCCATTCACCGGCATTCAGATAAAACAAGTAGTTGAGGGTTTTGTAGTCGGCCCAGGGGGATTGCCGCGCCTCGGGGTAGACCCGCAGATCCAGGCCCCGGGTCTTGAGGACGCTCAGGCGGTGACGATAGGACCCGGCGGTGACCCACAGGCTCCGAGCGCCGCCGCCCGCCCGGTCACCGGCGGTGGCAAAGAGGCGCAGGGCGGCCATGCCCGCGTTCAGCGCATTGCGGGTCAGGACCTGTGCGATAACGGTCTCCCAGGTCATGTCCGGCGGTGAGCCGTCGAATAAGGCCTGCCAGGTCCGGTTGAAGCGGTCCACATGTTCCTTGAGCAGCGGTACACGGCCCCGGTCCGCCCGGATGGTTTCGAAAAAGCCGTTGCCATAGCGCACCCCCTCGTCGGTGACAGGCAGCCGGGCATCTGCGGCGGGACAGAGGCGGCCGTTGAACCAGACCCAGTCCGCACGTGGTGCGATCGGCGGGCAGGTCCGGCAGACGTCGAATACGGTGCGCCCTTTGTGCAGGGTTTCCTCGAATTCGCTCCGGGGATCGGAATCGTACACCACCCCGCCGCCCACCGAAAACGCCAGGCGTTGACCGCAAATCACCGCCGTTCGGATGGCGATGGACAGGTCCAGGGTGCGGTGAAAACTGATATAGCCGATGGCGCCGGTGTAGACGTGGCGCCGGTCGGGCTCGAGTTCGTCGATGATCTCCATGGCCCGGATCTTGGGGCAGCCGGTGATGGAGCCGCCGGGAAATACCGCCCGGATGAGATCGACGGCGTCCCGATCCGCCTCAAGCTCCCCCTCCACGACGGAGACGAGGTGATAGACGTTTTCGTAGGCCTCGAGCGCTTTGTGGCGGGTCACCCTGACCGATCCTCCGCGGCAGGTACGGCCCAGGTCGTTGCGCAGAAGATCGACGATCATCGAAAGCTCGGCGTCATCCTTGCGGCTGGTCAGCAGTTCGTCGCGCATGGCCTGGTCGGCCGCCGGCTCGCGGCGCCGGGGGCGCGTGCCCTTGATGGGCCGCGTTTCCACGGTGCCATCGGTCAGCTTGATGAACCGCTCCGGCGAGGTCGAGACGACGCGATGGTCGCCGGCGTTGATGAAAGCAAAGAACGGGGCTGGATTGGCCTCGTAGAGGGTTCGGAAAAACCCGAAGGCGCTGCCCTCGAATCGGGTTTCGAAACGCTGGGAGAGATTGACCTGGTAGACGTCGCCGGCGGCGATGTAGTCACGGATTTTTTCAACCGCCGATTCGTAGCCGGCCTGATCGAAGTTGGCGTTTACCGCTGCGTCGATGGCATACGTTTCATCGGGCCGGGTCTGTTTTTCGCGCTCGGCGGCCTTGGCTGTGAAATCGTTGCCCAGCGTACGGCCGCCTTTAGGGGTTCGGTGGCTTTCATACAGCGCCACCCGGCCGGTGTGCCGATCCTGCACGAGGATGGCGGACGGGGCATAGAGGCAGACCTGGGGCAGGCCCCAGCGATCGATTGAGGTGCGCGGCAGCGCTTCGAGTTGGTCCTTCAGGTCATACGCCAGATACCCCATCAGACCGGCGGCCAGGGGGATATCCCCGGTGTCTGCCGGACATTGGAAATGCTCGCTGACGGCGCGAACCGCGTCGAGGGGGTCCATTTCGAGGCGGTGGGTCCGGCCGTTGACTGTCAGCCCAACCTTTCGCCCCCGGCTCTTGAAGGTCAGCCAGGGTTCGATGCCCAGGATGTGATGGCGGGCGCTGTCCAGTTCGCCACCGCTCATGAGCAGAACGGTGCCCTCCTCGAGGGCCCATCGGGAAGCCAAATCCATCAGGGATGAAGTCGGTGCCCAATCGGCGCGTCTGATCCGCAGACGGCCGGCTCTATCCAGTATATCTTGAATCGATGTCATGGGCCTGGGATGTGGGCTGCTGCGTGAATGGTCAGTCGGGCCGCTGCAGGGCGGTTATCAAGTGCTGGATGGCGGTCAGTGTCCGCAAGGGGGCCCAGATCAAGAAAATTGCCGATGATGACGGCGCCGCCCGGCGTCAAAAAGCTTTCGGGGTGAAACTGAACCCCGTGTAACGGATAGTCCGCATGGGACAGCCCCATCACCACATCGTCGTCGCTCCAGGCGGTGACCTGCAGTTCGTCCGAGAGAACATTCACCATGAGCGAATGGTAGCGGGCGGCCTCGAACGGGTTTTCGAGCCCCTGAAAAAGAACATGACCATCGTGACGCACCCTGCTGGTCTTACCGTGACGGGGTAAGGGTGCCCGGACGGTGTGGCCGCCGAAAACCTCGTTGAGACATTGCATGCCGAGGCAGACCCCCAATACCGGTATCCGCCGGTACCAGGCGCGGATGAGCGGTATCGACTGCCCGGCATGCGCCGGGTCTTTGGGGCCCGGACTGATGAGCAGGTAGTCCGGGGCGAATGCCTCGGCATCTTCGAGGGAGAGCCGATCCGACCTGAAGAGCTGAATGTCAAGATCGCGCAGCATGAACATCTGCACCAGATTGTAGGTAAAGGAGTCGTAGTTGTCGATGACCAGCAGGCGGGCGCTCATTTTGCTTCCCCGTCAAATGGAAACGCCACCCCGAATGAGTCTGGGTGGCGTCAGCCTATGGCATAACTCATGTATATGCGGCTCTCGCGAGCGGAGCCCTATTTGACCTCAACGTCCTTATTACCTTGGATAACCGCTCTTGGCAAGCCTCTCGACATGACACGGCCCGAGAGTGGGGCCTGATCCGGAGGAAAGCGGCTGAAAACGAGGCCTGACGTCGCCTCAGCCTTTCATGGGTGACCAAGCCATCGGTCCAGGGGACCGATTTTAGCAAATGCAACTTTCTTTACGGAAGTACAACAAAAACCATAAAATTATTTAATGTCTTGTTGGCCGATTTAATGCTTTTTTCACAAAAAATAGGGGCATGAAGATCCAGGCGGTCGGCCGAAATCGGGGGATGTTGAAATGTTAATGTAATAATTACAGTAGTTTGAAATCATATGTCCTGGCCCGTTGCGCCGGTGGTGAAATGCGATACACGGCTGGTTTAAATTTTGCATAAGGTGGAGATGCGTACGCCATCATCTTTAAAATATCACCTGTTGATACGGTGCCTGTGGAGGATAAACACCTATGACGCGCAAAGCGCTTTTCCTGACGTTTTTCATCATGCTCTGCGTCAGTTTACCGGTTAAGGCCGCACCTTGGACGGATACATTTTCCAACCCGGTTACCACCGACCAAATCTATCTCTTCATGGTCGATGGAGGGGAGGACAACGTCACCTTTCAGGGTTGGGATCGGGCGCCCTATTCCAAAGGGTTTCTCAGGTTATTTCCCCATAGTTGGGACATTGATATCGATCGGCAGGACTTGTTATCGGCTTCCGGACGTGATTTCGGTACTTCGTGGTTGTTCAATTTGGGCTATTTTGACGTCAACTACAGCGACGATCAAAACGATTTCAAAATCGAATATGCCTACCTGTTGGAGGGAACAATCGTCGCGTCCGGAACTCGCCGCTGGAACGCCGGGGCCGGTCGATGGGACTTATCCAGCGATTTCAGCTCAACGATTCCCAACCCCATCGGCGGGACGGTCTGGCTGCTGGCTTCAGGCCTTCTGGCGATGGTCGGTATCCGTCGTAGAAAACGGCTGGATGCTTGAGTCCATCCAGCCCGCCCGCCCAGCCTTGATCCGCCAGGCCCGGCAACGGGTGATTCATGCCTTTGCCGTCCGCCCCCCGCGACACGCCAACCGCCAATGCCCCCACGTGCCCCATCAGGCTTTGCCGATCTTCAGGTGAATAGAACCTGAATGCTTGAAATTCAGCGAATTTGCCTTAGTCTTACAAAATTAAGCAATA
>JASJCV010000074.1 GCA_030065275.1 Desulfobacterales bacterium
CATGGAGCAGGTCATCGCGTTTACCAACTTCAAGGAGGGGCATCGCTACGCGGATTTCGATCCCGGCGTGGACCAGGTGGCCGCTTACGGACTTGCGGCCCTGGTGGGCGGGAAAATGGCCGCCAAGGCCGGGCTGCTTGCCAAGCTGAGCGGTTTGCTGGTGGCCTTCAAAAAGGTCATCCCAATTGTCGTCATCGCCGCAGGCGGACTGCTGGCCCGGTTGTTCAGACGCCGTAAGGCCCGGCCCGCCGTCTAGTCCGAAGGAAACGCCCGCCGTGCCGAATCGACACCAGGGCGTCCTGTGGCAACCGGCGTTTCCAATAAATAGCGCGACCGGCGGGTTTTCGATCATGTTCCCGGCCCGGTCCATCTTTTAGGCATCAACCGGTTGTATTCGGGCCACGGTTGCCATGAACCGCGGGAGGGCGCCACAACCCCGGGCATAAATCCGGTCACGCGGCCGCCCGTTCCGCTAGGACTCCGTCGACGAGATCCGATGATGAAAGGCCAATGAAAGTGAGTGCACTACCGAGACCCCTGATCATAGGCGCCGCCGTCCTGGCTTGCTTCCTCTGCAGCGGGGCCGCTGCCGAGACCATTGTGCTCAAGGATCGCAGCCGCATCTCGGCACCGATAATTAAGACCGCGCCGGACAGTATTTTCGTCGATCTGGGCTTTGACGTACTGAGAATCCCACGCCGTTCGGTCGCGGCCATCGAAGCAACGCCGGCGCCATCGGCCGCGTCCGCACCTTCGAACGCTACCGTCCGGAGCCTCTACACCATCGGCAACCCGCAGGTCCATTCCACGGCGGAAGGGGTCCGGGCCTTCGGTCCGGCGGTGGTCGTGGTCAAATCGCCCGGGGGGCTGGGCTCGGGTTTTATCGTGCACGCCGACGGCTACCTGATCACCAATTTCCACGTCATCGAGGGGCAGAAACACCTCACCGTCACCCAATTCGTTCAATCCGGGGCCGAACTCAAACGCGTCATCCATCAGAACATCCGTATCGTGGCCCTGGATGCGTTCCACGATCTGGCGGTGCTGCAGATCGAGGATGCCCAGGCCGCTCCCTTTCCGACCGTTGTTCTGGGTCCGGAAACGTCGGTCTATGGCGAGAATGTGTTCGTGATCGGCAATCCGGCCGGGTTGGAGCGGACCGTCACGGAGGGGATCCTCAGCCACACCGGCCGGCTTTTTGAAGGCAAGCTCTTTCTGCAGATCGATGCGTCGGTCAATCCGGGCAACTCCGGCGGCCCGCTGTTCAACGGCCGGGGCCAGGTCATCGGCGTGGTCAATATGGGAAGCCGGATCATGCAGGGCCTCAATTTCGCGATACCCGTGCGGCATGTGACCTTTCTGCTCGATCATATCGAAGCCTACGCCTACGACCACAGCAACTCAGAGTCGGGCTTCGTCTATGTACTGGCGCCGCCGAATCCGACCAAAACCTCCGAGGAGAAGCGCCATGACTAGTCGTTCCAAAAATTACCGATGGGTGTGGGGGGGCGTCCTGTCGGCCCTGGTACTCGTGCTGCTTTTCGGCTGCAACCAGGGACCGCAGACAGCCGATATCCCCCGCATGGATCGTCTCGAATTGGTGACCGAGGCCGATTTGATCCTGCACTGTTCCGATTCAGGGCGGTTTGCGGCCGCCATCGAACGTTCACCGCTGGGCCGGCTGTGGAACAGTCCCGAAATGAGGGCCAGCCGGGAGGACCGCAGCCTGGAGGCTTTGGTTCGACAGGCGCTGACCGATGCGGCGGAGGGTGAGCATGCCGCCCGGATCAACGACATCTATATGGCCCAGATCAAGATGCTCGATGGCGAGTTCGTTTTGGGGATGACCTTCGACGACCCGGGCGCGGAGCCTGAAATCACCATGGTGGCCGCCATCAGCGAGGCCGACTTCAACCGCAGCCTTGAAATGGACGCCCTGCTCCAGGAACTGGAAGACAGGGAGACCATCTCCGCCAGCGAAGACTTTCGCGATACCCGGATTTACACTTACATGGAGAAAAAGGAAGACCGGGATCATTTTTCCTACCAGGCTTTCTGCGCGGGCACCTTGGTCATGTCGGACAATCGGCCCTGGCTGGAGCAGGCGCTGATCCGGTTGATGGAAACACCGGCCCGGGAACCGCAGGGGGACCCCGTTCTGACCCTCAGGGGCCAGGCGCACCTCCTGGACCGTCTGCAGGACCGGATCGCCGCCAAAGCCGCCGCGGCCAAAACGCCTTTCGACTGGCCGGCCCTGGCCAGCAGCCTGGGCATCGACACCCTGGGCGACTGGCGCCTGCAGGCGCGGATGCTGGCCGACCGCGCCGAGCTGAGCCTGGAAGTCGAGCGACGCGGTGAATGGAACCGCGGCCTGATGGTTCTCGTGCCGCCCGATCCGGTCCCCCTTGAATTTCACCTGGCGTATGTCCCCCCGGACGTGGCCAGCTACCAGGTCACCCGTCTGGATTTGAACGCCTTCTGGGTGCAGCTTCCGGAAATCCTGCGCCAGATATCCCCGGAGTTTCAGATGCAGTTCAGCCTGGGGGTGAATGCCATGGGCGGGATGATGGGCATCAACATCAACGAGGACGTGTTTCAGAACCTGGACAGCCTGACCTTCAGCTATGCCCGCTTTGGCGACCACGGCCAGGAGATGCTCTACGGGCTGAATGTCCGCGACAGCCAAGCCATGGAGCGCACGCTGCGCAAGCTGTTTGCCGCCAATTCGCCGCTGGCGGCCCAGATCGGTCCTTTTTACCGGGAAATCGACATCCAGGGGCAGACCATCCACATGCTGCAAATACCGGCCTCGCCGAACGGTGAAGACGAAACGGCCTTCCTGGAGTTCGGGTTAACGGTTGTCGATCGGGCCCTCGTGATCGGTCACGGCCGCCTGCTGGAGAATTACGCCCAGGCCGCCGTCAACCAGGCCGGCGGGTCCCCGTTTTATGCAAGCCGCGCCTTCCGGGACATGGCCGCCCGGGTACCGGCCGACGCCTGCACCTACGGCCTGAGCGACCTGTCGGCCTATGCCCGGTATTTCACGGCGGAGATCCGCAAGGCCGTGGCCGAGGCCCAGGCGCTCCGGGCCGCGCCGGCCGCCGTCGAGGAGGATTGCGGGGGTGAAGACCACCTGGCTCCGCTGACCGCTTTCTGGGATCGCTTCGATGTTGAGAATCTCCCGCCCGCCGAAGTGATGGCCCAGTATTTCGGCATCAGCGACGGCTACAGCGTGATCGATGAAAATGGCTTCCGCTCGGAAATGACGATCCACTATCCCCAACCGTAGGAAATGTTCATGTCGACCGCACCGCCCACCCGCCTGACAGGAAAACGATTCAGATCCACGACGGCCATCGTCGCTATCGGCCTGATGATGCTGTGTTGGCTATCGGCTCCGCTGGCGGCCGCCGACGACATCCCGCGCCGATTCGGATTCGGCGACCGCGAAATTTATGAATTCAGGCACCGCACGTCCGGGCTGGTCTTCGAGGATCTCGACGGCGATGGGCACGACGATATCGTCTTTATCAACAACCGCGTATCCCGCCTTGAGGTGCTGGTCCGCAAGCACACGGACCGGGACGTCGCCCGCGAAGGTCTGCCGGCGCTGGAAGACCATTTTACCTCGCTTGGATTCCTGCTGGAGCAGAGAACCACCCATCTCGAGGTGCGGGACCTCAACGGCGACGGGCGACCGGATATTCTGACGGCCGGCGCGCAACGCGGCCTGCGGATCCATAGTCAAAATGCCGCGGGGCGGTACGAACCGTCCCCTTCGCCGGCCGTTAAAAATACCGACCAGATCATTTTTGTCGGCACGGCCGATTTCGACCGGGACGGCCACGTGGACATCCTTGTCGGCCGGCGCACCAATGCGGAGGTGCTCTATAACGACGGGACCGGCCGCTTCCAGCGGCGCATGACCCTGGCCTTCACGGCACCGGATTGCGAAGGCGCGATGATCGGCGATTTCGACGGTGACCGCTACCAGGACATCCTGCTGCGATTTCCGAAAGAACCGCTGCCGCTGCGCCTGTTTCGGGGTCGTCCTGAGGGCGGCTTCGGCTGGGAGCATCCGCTCGACACGCCGCCGCTGCGGGCCATCGCACCGATAGCGCTCATCGACACGCGCGCCGACCAGCTGCTGGCCATCCGCAAGAACGCCATCAACGTTCACCATTACGGCATTGACACGGAGGTGCCCGGTGACATCTGGCAGGCGAGCCGGGCGGCAGCGGCCCGGATCGTGGCGCGAGGTGGCGGTGGCAAGCTGCCCATCTCCTGGGCGGTGGCGGATTTAAACGGCGACGGACATCCGGACTACAGCCTCAGTGCGCCGGAACGGGCCCAGATCATGATCCATTTCGGCGGCCAACGCGGTCTGGGTCCGGTGCCCCGCGCCATCGACTCCCTGCGCCGCATCAAAACGCTGGGCGTCGACCGCCAAGGCGACCTCTATGTCTTCAGCACCGAAGAAAACGCCATTGCCTGCCACCCTTCCGGTCAACTGGAAGCCTTTCCGTCCTTTATCGACCTGCCGGGCACGCCCCTGATAATGGACGTGCCGCGCTGGCACCGTGGCTTTTTCGCGATCGTCAGGGACAAAGCCCAACGCCTGGTTTTCTGTTGGGCGGACCGCAACGGGGTCCGTCGTTCGGCGCCTCTCGACCTGTCGGACGACCAGCCGCCCGAAGCCATGCGGGCCTTCCCGGTCGCCAGAGGGTTCTGGGGGGTCGTCCTGTTTTCGCCGCTCAAGAAACCCCGGATGGTCCTCTGGAACGGCCGTCACCTCAAACCGGTTTCCAAAAGATCGCTGCAGGCCCTGGGGGCCGGCCTGACCCCGGCGGACATCGGTGTTGTCGGTACGCCCCAGGCGCCTCACCTCGTGATCAGCGAAGGCAACACGGCACGCCTTTACCAGCTGGTCGGCCAGCAATTCCAAGTCAAACGTCAGTTCAGCCTGCCGGATGAAAGGGCCATGCTGAAATACGGCACAAGCGCGCGGGGGCCGGCCGGACGACCGGGTTATCTGTTCTACAACAAGAGCGATCATGAGCTCTGCTGGTTTCCGGAAGACGCGCACCAAGCATCCGTCTGTGTTCCCCTGGCGGACGAATACCGGGAACTGGCCGGGATTTGGCCCCTTGAACTCGAAGCCGGCCAGGGCTTGCTTCTGCCCGGCCGCTCCGAGACCCGATGGCTTCCGGTCGATGCCCGTCGCTATACCCTGCAGACCCTGGGAGACTATACCAGCCGGGCCGCAAACCCCAAACTCTGGCGCCTTTGCCCGTTGCAGCTGGGCAACCCGCCCCGTGCCATGGCGGCTGCTTTGGATGCCCAGAATGCCAGCATCGAACTGATTTCCGTCAAAGACCGCGAGCTGGCGGAAGTGGTGAGTTTTCAAATTTTTCAAGGGCCTCAATTCAACCGCGAAGAAGACGGTTGGTACTACGAGCCCCGCGAGGTGGCCTCCGGAGACTTGAATGCCGACGGCCGGATGGACCTGGGAATCCTCGTGCACGACAAACTGCTCATTCATCTGGGCGAATAATCGGCGGTCGCCCCCGCTGGACGGTGGAGCCGCAATTAGATGATCAAACCGCGGGAAAAGGAGAAAATCATGGGACACAATGAGGCGACTGCAAGACTGGATATGCCGACGGAAGCGCAGGTACCGGAGATCGATCCGGTCAAATGGGAAGCGTTCAACGCCCAGCGCCTGTCGGAGCAAAACCTGGCCTTGAGCATCGTGGGGGGGGGCCTGGCGGCCATGATCGGCGCTGCTGTCTGGGCTGGCGTCACCGTGGCCACCGGCTACCAGATCGGCTGGATGGCCATCGGTGTTGGCTTTCTGGCCGGATTTGCCGTGCGTCAGCTGGGCAAGGGCGTCGCACCGACCTTCGGTGTCGTGGCGGCGGCCTGTGCATTGCTGGGCTGCATTGCGGGCAACCTGCTGTCGGTCTGCGGGTTTTATGCCCTGCAGGAATCCGTGCCTTTTCTGCAGATGGTTCGCGCCGTGTTTTCACACCCGGCCACCATGATCGAGCTGCTGAAAACCACCTTCAGCCCGATGGACCTCCTGTTCTACGGATTGGCCCTGTATACGGGGTATCGGTGCGCTTTTCGCCCCATCAGCGAGGAAGAGATGGCCGCGTTGAGCCGCCATTGATTCGATCAAGCGCCGGTGCGGCAACTGGGCGTGCCGGCGCTTGATGAGGGGCTATTGGGCCGCGTCGACCGCCGGGAAAAAGATTTTTACACGCGTCCCCCGATTGATCTCCGAATCGACGAAAATCCAGCCGCCGTGGTTCTTCACGATGCCGTAGACAGCCGCCATGCCCAGCCCCCGTCCCGGAAAACGGGTGCTGAAAAAGGGATCGAAGATGCGCTGGAGCGTCTCGGTGTCCATGCCATGGCCGTTGTCGCTGATCGCCACACTGGCATAGCGCCCGTCTGGAAAGCTTTCGTGATATGCCGCCGCCGCGGCGCTTGAGATGTTCTCGTCCCGGGTACGCAGGACGATCCGCCCCTCCGCTTCGATGGCCTCCGTGGCGTTGATCAGCAGGCTCTTGATCACAAAGCCAAACTGGGTGGTGTCCAGCGCCACCGGGTAATGCCCCTCGAGATGCTTCTCGACTTCGATCCCGTCCCTGAAGACCTCGCGGAGGTCGGCCTCGTTATTTTTGAGCGCCAGCGGCAGGGTGGCCTCCTGGGTGCGGTATTTTCCGCCGCGGGCGTAGGCCAGCAGTTTTTTGGCCAGACCACTCATGTGAAAACAGGTGCGCTTCATCGCTGCGAGGTGATCCCGGCTGTTCGGGTCGGCCTCGCTTTCCATTTCCATCAGTTCCAGATAGCCCAACAGACCGGCCAGGGCATTGTTGAACTCGTGGGCCACCCCGCCGGCCAGCGCCGCCACGGCCTCCATTTTGCGGGCCTGGATCAGGCGGCGCTCCATCTTCTTGCGCGCGTCGATATCCTCGACAAAGCCCTCCAGGTACAAAAGCCGCCCTTTCTCATCGCGCACCGCCCACTTGTGCATATTGCCGGTAAACTTGCTGCCGTCCCGGCGGCGAAAGATGTTTTCGCTATGCACCGGGACCTTGTCCGACAGGAGGGTCTGGATGATGGCCGGTCGTTTCTGTGGATCGGCATAGAGATCGGCCGCCGCATCCTTAACGGCGGCGAGCATTTCGCTGGTCGATGCGTACCCGAACATGGTGGCGAAGGCGGGATTGATATTGATGATGCGCCCCTCCGGGGTGGATTGAATGATCCCCAGCACCGCACTTTCAAACAAGCGTCGATATTTGGCTTCGCTGGCGCGCAACTGCTCCAGTGTGCGGTTCAACCGCTTTTTGTCCTTGATCAGCTGCCGCTGCAGGTTGTTGTTCTCCCGATTGGCTTCGGCCAGCATCCGGTTCAGCCGATCCATTTCGGCAACATCGTGCTCACCGAAGATCACCAGGCTCTCCGCCCGACGGAAAACCCGGGCCCGGACGCTGCCGGTCCTGCGGGCCGTGTCCCCCAGCGTGATGATACCGCTGAAAATCGGTTGGTCGCCGCCACCGGTCAACTGACAGAGGTGGTTGAAATCGGGGTTGATCAGACGTTCGGCCGGCCGGTCTTCAGGTGCGTCGAGCCCCATCAGCATCTGCATGCCCGGGTTGGCGTAGCGCAGGTCACCGTCCAGCGCGAAGACGGCGACGGCCATCGCTTGGCTGGACAGCGCCAGATCCATGATCGGGAGATCGGTGGCGAGAAGCTCATCGACTGTGGCGGGATCTGTTTTATTGGGCATCGTCGCACCGATTATCTTTCATCTGCTTGTCCTGTTCAATGAGAAACGGGGCCGGCATTGAATCTAGCTGACCTGTACACGATGGTCTTCGTGTGGCCCCGGCTCCGTGAGATTCGCAAAGTGAGGGGTATTGACGATCATCCACTCGTAGAGCGGGCGGACGGCATTGAACGACGGCGCCGAAAGGTGCTGTTGGAGGACATCGGCCCAGGCGTTCAATTGGACCGTCCAATAGGCGGCTTGAAAACCGCGGGTGCGGTAGGTCCGGAAGACCCATAGAATCGTATCGACCAGGGTCGCCGGGTGGTAAGCCGACAAGATGGATTCGATAAAGCGGGCGTGATTGGCGTGGTTGTCTTTCATCAGGTCGAAATTCCCGGGCCCGACCAATGCGCCGATATCCGTGCGATCCAGCAGCCGGGCGTTGACGTCCGCCACGATCGCCTCGCGCTTGGCGGCGAATTCGGCCACCGCTTCCGGCGCGGCGCTCCCCAGTCGGGCGGCGCTCTGAACGAGGTCTTGTCTTTCCATGGTCGATCCTGTTCGGGTGGAAGGTCCGGACGCCCGCTTTTAAGGCTCAAACAGCGGGGCGCGTCATCACGCCGTCTCCGACCCGGTGCCGGCGGGGCGAGGGGTTTCCTGTTGCAGAAGTTCTTCCAGATCATCCAGGGAGGCGATCCATCGCACGCCGGCGTAGGAACGGGTCAATTCACGCCCCCCATGGCGAAAGGCCTGGCCCCCGATGATGATCGGGAGCTTCGGAAAACGCCGGGTCAGGTGATCCAGCATGGTTTTCAGCACCGCCATGTGCATGTAGACGCTGAGTGAAAGGCCCAGCATGTCCGGCCGGATGTCCTCGATAAAATTCGCCAGATCACTGGTGGGGACATTAGCCCCTAAATAGTCGCTGTCCCAGCCGTGCATCTCGAAGGTATCCGCCACCATTTTGCCGCCCACCTGATGAAGCTCGTTTTCGACCGAAGCGATGACCACCTTGCGCCCATTGGCCGGCGGGAGGGCGATATGCGCATAGATCCGGTTCATGAGACCTTCGGTCACCGCCGTGGCCAGATGTTCGCTGGCAACGGTTATGAGGTTGCGCTCCCAGCGGTCACCAACCTCGTATAACGACCGCTGAATCAGGTCCTGATAGATTGTCTTGATGGCCACCCCCGCGGAGAGAAGCGCGTCCACCACGGCGGCGCACCGGTTGCGATCGCCGGCGATGAGATTTTCGGTATAGCGCTTAAAAACCTGCTCGCTGATGGCAGGTTCTCCGTGTGTGATGGCGTCCACTTTTTGATTCCTCCGTTTGTCTATGGGCTAATTTTAACTAAAGACGAGGAGGTGTCAATCCGCCCGCCGCCATGGCCGGGAATTGCAATCACAGCTTCAGCGACCTCGACCCAACCGCTTCTGCCGCCATCGCAATTGCCCTGAATCAATATTTTTGCGATAGTCCCGGATATGCGACCGTTGCTTGCTTATACCGCCGGCTGACCGGGCTCGCTAAGCCGCGCCGGGGCGACGCTTTACCTCAAACGATAAGGTGCACAGGGGACACCATGAGATCGAGCCTGAGGCGATGTATCGTTTTTGCACTGTTGATTCTTGTCATCGGCGCGGGGGAGGCTCCCGCGGTCGGCTTTGACGGCACCAAGGCCCGCGATAAGCAATGCCCGAGCGATGACCCCGGAATGCTCGGGCAGGACCGGCGCCGGTGCCTGGAAAAGTTGTCTGCCGACCGTATCGCCATGCTGGCGCAACAACTGGAAAACGGGCCGGCGCGGCGCCCCGCGTTGCAGCCCGGCGCCGGTGGGGCGGCGGAAGCCATGGCACCTTCCCCCGAAACGCCGCTTCGGGTGCTGCGCATCACGCCCGAGGGGCTGGACGTACCGCCCGGCCGCCAGGTCGTGTTTCAGTTCGACCGGCCAGTGGTGCCGGTGGGGCGCATGGAACGCACGGCCGCAGAAATTCCGATAACGATTACGCCCGAGGTCAACTGCCAGTGGCGCTGGCTCAACACGAGTGCGCTGGCCTGTCAACTGGGCGAAAAGGACCCGCTCCGACCGGCAACCGCCTACCGGATCGATATCCGACCCGGATTGCGCACGGCGGACGGCGCCGTGATGACCAAGGCGCGGCGACACCGCTTCACCACCCAGCGGCCCCGGATCACCCGGACCCGTTTTGCGGAATGGCGCGCACCCGGCTGGCCACGTATTCAGGTGACCTTCAATCAGCCGGTGAGTCGCTCCTCGGCCGCAAAGCATCTGACCTTCAAAACGGCCGCCATGAAAACGGCGGTGGGCGTCAGCGTCGTGCCCGACGGCCGGGACCGTCAGGCGCCCCACGTACTGTCCCTGCCCGGCGAGAAATGGCAGCTATCGGATCCGGCGCCGACATCGCCGCGGGTGGACGACCGGCCGGCATTGGTGGGCGCCGACGAGGCCCGGCGCATCTGGATCGTGGCTCCCCTGAAGGAACTGCCCCTGGAAAGCGCGGTTGACTTGCGGGTCGAACCCGGCCTGGTGTCCGCGCTGGGACCGGAGCCCGGCGTCGAGCGGCGGACCGTGGTGCAGTTTCACACCTATCCCAAGTTCCGGTTCCTGGGTGTCCGCTGCCGTGACGCCGCCACCGGCGATTTCACCCTGATCCCCGCCGGATCCGAACCGGCGGCTCAAATCCTATGCGCCCCGCTGAGCGGCGTCGCGCTGGTTTTCTCCGCCCCCGTGATCCATGAGGCAATCAGGGATCACCTGACCATCACACCGGATCTGGCCGGTGGTCGCAAGGACTACGATCCCTGGGCGAACTATCGCAGCTACAGCCGTCTCACCTCTCCGCACCGTGAGGGCCGAACATACAGCCTCTGGCTCCCGGAGCGTCTCCAGGCCGATCGAGGCTACACCCTCGCGAGCGCGGCCGGCCAGATCCGCGACGCGTTCGATCGCCCGCTGGATGAACCCGTGGCCATGCGGTTCAGAACCGCCCACCGCGACCCGGCCCTGGTGTTGAATCACCGCAAGGCGGTGCTCGAAAAGCGCATCGACAGCGACATCCCGATCTACGTCACCAACCTGGACCGTCTGACCGTTTCGCACCAGGTCATCAAAAGCGGCGGGCGGCTTGACGAGGGGCAGACGACGCGACCGATCCCTGAGGCCGAGGATGTGGCCTTTGCCATTCCCATGGGGGTCCGGGATATTCTGGCGGGCGATTCCGGCCTCGTCACCGGTCGTCTCGACAGCGATCCCCGCCCGCCAAACTACCCCCCCGACGGTTACCGGTTCTTTGCCCAGGTCACCCCGTTTCAGGTCCATGTCAAGCTGGGGCACTTCAACGCGCTGGTGTGGGTGACCGAACTGGCCACCGGCAAACCCGTCGGGGACGCTGTCGTCTCGGTCTATCGCGACGACTATGCGCCGGACCCCGCGCCAGTGGCCATCGCCTCCGCACGCACCGACGCATCCGGGGTATGCCACCTGCCCGGCATCGAAGCGCTCGATCCCCAGTTGAAGCACGTGCGCTACACCTACGACGACAACCGCCAACGGCTGATGGTGCGCGTCGATAAGGGCGACGACTTGGCTGTCGTGCCCCTGGACCACCATTTCAGGACCTATAGCGGCGGCGTCACGACGGCCACGCGGGTCAAGCACGGCCACATGCGCGCCTGGGGCACCACCGCCCAGGGCGTCTACAAGTCCGGCGACACCATCCAGTACAAGTTTTACGTGCGCAACCACGACAACCGCCGCTGGATTGCGCCGGCGCGCGACGGCTATGCCCTGAAAATCATCGACCCCAAAGGTCAGACGACACACGAAATCAAGGACCTGGCGCTTTCCGCCTTTGGCGCCTTTGCCGGCGATTTCAAGCTGGACAAAAGGGCGCCCGTCGGGTGGTACCGTTTCAAACTCGATTACGCCGGAGGGGACCGATCGATGCCGGTCATGCGGGTGCTGGTCAGCGACTTCACACCGGCGCCCTTCCGGGTGCGCACCGAGCTGAACGGCGACCGTTTTGCGCCGGGCGACGCCATCGTGGTCACCACCCTGGCCCAAATGCACGCCGGCGGTCCCTATGCCGGGGCCGACACGCGGGTGACGCTGCGCCTGCAGCCGGCGGCCTTCCTGCCGGAGACGTCGCCGGCCAAAGATTTTCGCTTCGACGCCGCGCCCCGGGATCACCGCACCCCCTGGGATCTGCACCAGAGCAGCCGCGCAGGCAACGACCAGGGCGAAGTCACCACCCGCGTGACCCTGGCCGACCGGCAGATCGTCTACGGGCGTTTGACGGTGGAAAGCGCGGTGCGCGACGATCGCGGTAAATATGTCGCGGCGACGGCCAGGGCCGACTACGTGGGCCGGGACCGGTTCGTGGGCCTGCGCACGAACCGCTGGATCCACGAGCAAGGCCGTCCGGCGGCCTTCGAATACCTGGTGGTGGATGCGGACGGGCGACCCATCGCCGAGCTGCCGGTGGAAATCGACGTGAAGCGCCGCGAGACAAAGGCCTCGCGGGTCAAAGGGGCCGGTAACGCCTATTTGACCAAATATGTTACGACCTGGGTGGATGCGGTCAGCGGGCAGGGCCGTTCGGCGGACCGGCCCGCTACATTCACCTTCATGCCCGAGCACCCCGGGGATTATCGGATCACGGCCCGTATCCGGGACACGCAGGGCCGCACGCACGCCACCACCATGCAGGCCTGGGTGGTGGGCAAGGGGCGCGTGGTCTGGGAAGGCCCGAACACCAACCGGCTCCAGATCATCCCCGACAAGACGCACTACCAGGTCGGGGACAAGGCCCGTTTTCTCGTGCCCAATCCGCTGCCCGGTGCCCGGGCGCTCATCACCGTGGAGCGCTACGGGGTGCTGCGCCACTGGGTGCAGACCCTCAAGGGCAGCACGCCCGTGATCGAAGTGCCAATCGAGGCCGACGACCTTCCGGGATTTTATCTGTCGGTCCTGGTGACCGCACCGCGGGTCGAACCGCCGCCGGGCGATGGGGATGTGGATCTGGGCAAACCGACCTTCCGGCTGGGCTACCTGGCGGTGCCGGTGAAGGACACGACCAAGGAAATCGCCGTCACGGTGAAGACCGCAAGCGAGGTCTACAAGCCGCGCGAGACCGTGCGCGCCCGCATCCGGGCGGTGGCGCGCCAGGGGGCCGAAGACACGCCCATCGAACTGGCGGTGGCCGTGATCGACGAGGCCGTGTTCGATCTCAACCGTCAAGGCCGCGACTATTACGACCCCTACCAGGGATTCAACCACCTCGATGGACTCGACCTGAACAACTACACCCTCCTGGCACGGCTGGTGGGCCGGCAGAAATTCGAACAAAAGGGTGCGGACCCGGGCGGGGGCGGCGCCGCCGGAAGGGGTCCTCGCCTGCGGGGCCTGTTCAAATACGTGAGCTACTGGAATCCCTCCCTCATCCCGGACGCGCGCGGCCGGGCCGAAATCGCTTTCGAGGTGCCGGACAATCTCACCGGCTGGCGGATCTTCGTCATGGCCGTGACCCCCGACGACCGGATGGGGCTGGGGGATGCGGCTTTCAAGGTCAACCGGCCCACCGAAATACGGCCGGTGATGCCCAACCAGGTCGTAACGGGCGATGTCTTCCAGGCCGGTTTCAGTGTGATGAACCGCACCGATCGGGCCCGAACGATCGGGGTGGAAATCCGGGCGGACGGGCCGCTGGACCGCCGCACCAGCGCCCCGCAGAAGGCGCTGGACCTCGATCTGGCGCCCTTTGAGCGGGAAACGGTCTGGCTGCCGGTCCGTACCCGGTCATCCGGCACGCTTCGGTTCGAGGCGCGTGCCGGGGATGCGCTGGACCGCGATGCCGTCGCGCATTCGCTGGTGGTACGCAAGCGGCGGTCGCTGGTCACGGCCGCGACCTACGGCACCACCACCCGGGCCGAAGTCCGCGACCGCCTGGCGTTTCCGCCCGGCATCCACCCCGACGCGGGCGGGGTCAGCGTGGTGGTTTCGCCTTCGGTGATCGGCAATCTCGACGGCGCCTTCCGCTACCTGCGCGACTACCCCTACGCTTGCTGGGAGCAACTCCTGACCCGGGCGGTCATGGCGGCCCATTACCAGCACCTGAAAGCCTACCTGCCTGAGGACTTCAGCTGGCCCGCAAGCACATCGCTACCAGGGGAGGTGCTCGCGGGTGCTGTCGGCTTCCAGGCCCCCAACGGCGGCATGGCCTACTGGCTTCCCGAGGATCGGTACGTCAGTCCTTATCTGAGCGC
>JASJCV010000075.1 GCA_030065275.1 Desulfobacterales bacterium
GGGCCGACTTATCACTCCGCCCGTCCACTGTAATTATTTCACAATCGATACCCTGAGAAATCTATTCGCCCGGAGAGGTATCGCGGAGCACCTGTCCAAGACGGTAGTTCGCAGTTACGGGATACCTGAAAGCTACGGCATATACAGATGGCTGTCGCGGAAGCGACCGGGAGACGCCGCCGGAAAAAAATCCAAGACTGAAATCAAGCCCAAGTATGGTTGGCCAATGAAAGCGCTTGTAAGCATCTACTACTGGTGCGGTACGCTCGGCGGTCTTGGTGACAAACTCGAAGCCTGGATCGAGAAGGCTAAATTGCAACTGTCAGCCAGCATGCAAATGGGATCACGCGTCTGATCGAAAAGCGATCATTTATCGTCCATTTCGGGACCTCCCAAGCCGATCACAGGTTTCTTTGAATTTGAGCTTTCACATCACCGATGGATTGCCGCGCGAGATCGACGTCGGCAAGCTTCGCTGGCCAAGTTCGGATGCGATCGCGACGGATGAACGGCTTTGACTGCATGGTGTTCATTTGCCGATATTATTTGTTCCGTCCCCCTTTGTCACCGCTGTAAGATCCGAAAACCACGCGTATACCGATAGCTATCTGGAATTTATGGGTCCATGGGCACATCATTCCCGGTGGTTAAAGAGGTGCCCTTGGTCCAATCCTATTCGTATTCCCGCAATTCCCGCACCAGCTCAACAAGTAGAGGTTTTCTCTGCATAAAAACTAAAGAGCCGGAGTTCATGGGCAGCTACGCTGGACGTAACCGTCCCCTGTGTGTAGCGGTCAGCGAAAGACTCATTTGAGATGGGAATGACTTTCACAGCATCAATCATTTGCGGGTTAGAGGGATAATCATCATCTCGGTGGCAGATAGCGGTTTGTGCAAATTCTGCACCGCGCCATTCAGCCGCGAGGGCGGCGAGATCGGAGAATCCGGGCGCCGGTCGTAATAGCGGCGGCCGCGAGACACAGCCACGCAAAGACATCGCCAATGCGGGTGTAGAGGCTCTGGTGGGTGAGGGCCGGCACCTGCTGGCTGGCCACGGCTTCCACGAACAGGCCGGTGGGATTTTCAATGCGTCCGGCGGGGTCGATGAATCCGCTGATGCCGGTGTTGGCCGCACGGATGAAACTGCGCCGGCTCTCGACGGCGCGGAAGACGCACAGGCTCAGGTGCTGATAAGGTGCACTGCTGCGGCCGTACCAGGCGTCATTGGTCAGGTTGACGAGCAGGTCGGCGCCGTTCAGGGCGGCTGCCCGGGTCAGCGCCGGAAAGATGGCCTCGTAGCAGATGAGCGGGGCCAGCCGGCGATCCTGCCACGTCAGGACCTGCCCCGGCGTGCCGGCCACAAAGTCGCCGACCTGGGCCACAAGTTTGCCCACGAAGGGCAGCCAGCGGCGCAGGGGGACGTATTCGCCGAACGGCACGAGGTGGGCCTTGTCGTAACGCTGGCCGATGCTGCCGTCGGGGCCCACCAGAAAGGCGCTGTTGTAGTAATTTACCTGGTTGTCCTGCCGGGTGAAATACGGGCTGCCGATGACGAAGGGGGTTCCGGCCTTCTGCACCCCGCGGCTGACCATGCCGGTCAGCACCTTGTTGTGATGCATGTGAAAGGGGGTGGCCGTCTCGGGCCAGACCACCAGGTCGGGTTGACCTTTGGCGGCCTGCAGCGAGAGTTGGATGTATTTTTTGGTGGTCGAGATCTGAAAGGCCGGGTCCCACTTGACGGCCTGGGGGATATTGCCCTGGACGACCGCAACGTTGACGCTGGGCGCCGTGGCCACCCGTTTTTCGATCTGGACCATGCGCATCTGTCCGTAGACGAGAACGGTGACGACGACGCCCATGGCGACCCCTCCCCAGGTCAGAGCTATTTTGCGGCTGACCGGGCTTTCCTGCCAGCGCTTGCCGCTTCGCCAGAGCACGATCAGAAACAGGACAACATTGATCATCATGAGAACGAACGAAATGCCGTACACGCCCGTCATGTCCGCCATCTGGATCAAAGGGCGAAAGGCGTACTGGGAGTGGCCCAGAAATCCCCAGGGAAAACCGGTCAGCAGGTGGCCGCGCATGAACTCCAGCGCCACCAGGAAGGTCGGCAGCAGGACCGGCATCAGAATAGGGCTTTGTCGGGCATGGACGGCCAGGGTGGCCCAGGCGGCGGTGTAGAGGGCGATGTAGGCGGCGAGCAATGCCAGGATGCTGACGGCCACGGCCATGGGAACCTGGCCATAGGTCGTGATGGTGTGAGCGATCCAGTAGAGCAGTGACAAGGCGTGGGTCAGGCCGGTGACCATTCCCAGCCTGAAACCGGCCCAGGCACCGACGTCGCGCAGTGCCAGCAGCAGGGGGATATAGGCCACGCCGGCCAGAAAAAACAACCCGGTGCGGGGGAAGGCCGCGGTCAATGCCATCCCGGACACCAGGGCCAGGAACAATTTGGATCGGTCGATCGGGCGTCGGTCGGCCATGGCCGCCGATGGCGGTACCCCCGGTGATCCAGCTTCAAGATTCACGGGCAGCCTTTCCAGCGGTTTGACGATAAAAAAGCTTCCCCGTTAAGGGAAGCTCCGGAATGCGCGCATTATCGGCAAGCTCGCCTGGCGTGTCAACTGCAAATCGGTGCGTCCGTTGAAACGAGGCCGGCGGACCTTCGGGGGCGTGCGGCCGGTCAGCGTCGTGTCCGCCGGTCCGCCGGGCGGTCGTCTGTTGACCAACAGTGGACGCTCAGATCTGCTCCTGATTTTTACCGCCGTTGGGCGTGTGGTAGAAAAATCTGTCCCGGTAGCAGGTTTCGCAGTATTCGGCCCGTTCATTCTCGATGATTTCTTCGGGCGTGCGGAGTTTTTTGCCGCAGTTGTAGCAGATACAAGGTTTCTTGGCGGCGGGCGCCGACGGTTTGTTGCCCATGTTCGTCTCCCTGCTTGCGGCCATAGGGTGTGTATGCGATATCCGGCCTGGCCCCGACCGAAACGGGTTGGTTGAGGGCGTGCAGACCCAACGTGCGGCCTTGGTCATTAAAAAAGCAAGTGCTGTGCCAGACGGTGCGTGTTGATGGCGATTCTGATTGTGTATATTTTCTCAAGGCTTTAAAGGCGCCCTGACGCCAATCGAAGCCATAGAGAGACAACGGCCGATACATATTTGTAGACAATCCACCCGATTCACCGACAAAATTGTGTTTTCCCGGTGGCGCGGGGCATTGCCGACAGCCGTGAAGCGGTGTGGCTTTTCACAGCCCGACAAAAAGTGTATGCAATTAACGGTAGCCGCAGCCTGCGGCATGGCACGATAACGCTCGGGCGACCCTGAAGGCCAAGATGTGGTAGGTAGACAACGCAAAGGAGGCGATCGATGCGTATTCGGCAAACATCGGTTTTCATGGAAAGGGCGCTGGAGCGTTTCAAGGAAATAACGGAGCTATTGAACGAAGCCGGCATCAACATTCGGGCCCATTCGCTCGTGGGACACAGCAGCACGCCCTATAAAATTCTGAGAATGATCGTGGATGACACCGACCAGGCCGTCACGGTACTCAAGAATCGGGGCCTCAGCGTCAAGACCGACGAAGTCCTGGCGGTCGAAGTGGACGATCGCACGGGCGGTTTATACCGTATTCTGGATGTCCTCGAAAAGGAAGGACTCGAGTTGCAGTACACCTATGCGGCCGTTCATTGCGTCAGCACCAAGGCGGCCATGATTTTCAAATTCGATGAGCTGCCCCGTGCGGCTCAGGTGTTGGCCGAGCAGAATATCGTTCTGTTCGCTGCCGAGGAATTATAGCGGGAAGCGGCCATGCATCTGCCCGTCGCAAGAGCGTTGGGAGGGCTTCATTTCGGCGTTGTTGCCAACGCTGAATAGAATTATCGGCGCCCCCGCGGGCGCTTCAGGTCATTTCGGGGTTGATTCCTGCTACCGCCAAACGACCTTCAACCGCTGGTTGAGGGCCTCGAGAGAGAGGGCCGAATGAAGTCGGAATACGAAGCGGTCTGCCAGCGGATTCTGGCGGACGATCGGGATTTGGTGGGCGTCAGTTACCGAAAACTCGACTGCGGCTGCATGCAGTTCTGCGGCATCTCCCTGCAGGGGGAGACGTTGGGGTGCCGCCACCATGTCTCGGGCCAACCCCCGACGCGTAACCTGGAACCGCTGGTCTGCCTCAAATGCCGAAAGGACGAAGCATTCGCGGTCGAACGCACGGTGGTCAAAGGGATTGTTTGGGCCACCACCCCCCCTGAACCCGAAGTTCAGGCGCAAATTCACCTCAAAGTCTTGGGACCGGGCGATAGCGTCCAACTTTAAAGACGCGTTTTTAAGCCGGACCATCGCCCTCGCCGCTGCCAATCCTCGAAAGGGCGATAGCGCCGCCGGGGGGGTGATGCGCTGCCGCCCCGATCCGATACCAACGGACCTGTTTCGGCTCCGCGCTTTCCCGGTCGGCGGTGACCACCGGCCTTCAGGCGTTAACCGGCCTGGCGGCCGTGTGGCGGTGGCGGCAAACCGCTTCAAAGAGGCTTTTCTTGACGGAAGTCGTTTCCACGATCGTGCCCATCTTCGCCATCGTGCTCCTCGGCTGGCAAGCCCGCCGCCGGGGGTTTATGCCGCCCGAGTTCCTGGGGCCGGCCAATCGCCTGGTCTATTATCTGGCGATCCCTGCCTTCATTTTTCGGTCGATCTCCAAGGCCTCTCTGGGCAGCCAGTTTCAAGGCGCGACCGTGTTTATCACCCTGGGGGCCTGCGCGGCCGCCTACGCTGTGGCCGGGCTGCTGTGCCGCCTGCGCCGGTTGCCTCCGGCGCAGGCCGGCACCTTCATCCAGTCGGCCGGACACGGCAATCTGGGCTATATCGGCCTTTCGATCGCCTTTTATTTCATGGGCGAAAGCGGGCTGGCCCGGGCCGGTATCATTGCCGGTTTCCTGATGATCACTCAAAATGCGCTTTCGGTCGTGGTCCTCCAGGGCTATGCGGCCCGTGAACGGTCGGTGGGCCTGCGGGCACTGGCGTTAAAGATCTTCGGCAATCCGGTGATCGGATCGGCCCTGGCGGGTGTAACGGCATCGGCGTTCGCCCTGCCGATGCCGCTCGTGGTGGCGCGCAGCCTTGACATGCTGAGCGGTCTGGGGCCTCCTGTGGCCCTGCTGCTGATCGGGGCTTCTGTGTCGATGTCGGCCATGCGGGCCAACCTGCGTGCCATTTTGACAACAGTCGTAATCAAGCTGGTCGTCCTGCCGGGAATGGGGCTGCTGCTTTACCGGTGGTTTCAGGTTCCGGCTGCCGACTACGTCCCCGGGTTGATTCTTCTGGCCTCGCCCACCGCCACGGTGACCTACGTGATGTCCCGGGAAATGCGCGGCGATGCCGATTTCGCGGTGGCGGCGATTTCGGCCAGCACGCTATTTTCGGCGGTCACGTTTCTTTTCTGGTTGACGGTGGTGGCCGGCGACCTGCGTTGAAACCGCACTCAATTCCACACCTTTCTTCCCCGTGACGGATGCCATGTTCCCCGCTTCGATTCGCAAGGCCGTAGGGGTCATGCCGGCCGTGACGCCCATAACGGACTTATGCCCATGCGTTTCCGCAAGAGCGGGATCATGATTAGCGAGCTCGAGAAAACCCCAGCCCGCCGGAGCGCACCCCCTCCCTTCGCCTCGAGTTCGGTCGAGTGGGTCCGGGCAACAGGCGTATCCGAGGCCATCCGACTGAAAGAGTGAACGCCGCGGCCTTCGACCCGATCCGAACGCTGTTGTTTTCGATGGCGCCAGGCGCCTGCACCTGCCCCTGCAGTTATCTCCATACCCCACCCATCGCTTGACATTGCGTGTCATTGTGGATAGTGCCGAACCGGGGCGGCCGTGAAGGCCCCTTCTCACTCGGGACGAATCGATCATGAGCGCTGCAGACAGCCACATCACGACGGGCATTGCCGAGCTGGATCAAAGACTGGGCGGGCTCGCCATCGGCGACAATGTGATCTGGTTTGACGCGGCCGGCAGCCTGGCGCCGCCCTTTGCCGCCCGCTTCATCGAGGCCTCCCTCGCTCAGGGCAAAGCCTTGATCTACGTCAGCTTCGACCGGTCCCCCCGGGCACTGATCCAGGATCTGGGCCCTTTGGCCGACAGTCCGCACCTGACGATTCTGGATTGTTTTACCGAAGGGAAGGGCGAGGGGTCGACGCTTTTCAGGCAGTTTTATCCGGAGGAAGGCAAACGGCGAAAATGCTCGGTGATCAACGTGGACGCGCCGGACGACCCCGCCAATGTCGTTCAGGCGGTATACACGGTTCACAGGACCCTTCAGGACGACGTCCGTCTGGTGTTCGAAAGTCTCACCGGTATGCAGGAACTCTGGGGCAGCGAGGCGCAAGTGCTGCGATTTTATTCCCGGGCCTGCCCGCGGCTCTACGAGCTCAACACGATTGCCTACTGGATCATCGAACGCGAGGCGCATTCGGTACGTCTGCGGGCCAATATCAGCAAAATCGCCCAGGTGGTCATGGACCTGACACTCAAGCGCGGCAAATCCACGCTCACCATCGTCAAGGCCCAGGGACGCAAGCCGGGCCAGTTGAACAAGCCGGTGCTGTTCTGGAGCGATGACGACACGGTGCGCTTCGAGAACGATCAGCAGGCCCTGGGCAAGCTGAACCTGAGTGCACGCCTCAAGTCACTGCGCCAGGCCAGGGGCATGAGCCAGAAGGAACTGGCCCGGGGAATCGGCGTCACCCCCAGCACCATCTCCCAGATCGAGGGCCATCTGATCTACCCCTCGCTGTCCGCGCTGGTCAAAATGGCCGAGATCCTGGCGGTCGACGTGAACGCCTTCTTTCAGGAACAGGCCGGTGATCCCCGTCCCGCCGTTTTCAGCGGTAAGGGCTGGGTCACCGCTTCCGACCGGCCGCATGAAGAGATTACCGTGCGAAGCTTGCTGCCCACCGCTTTCGACGTCGCATCCGAGGTCTACCTGGTCGAAATCCAGGGCTCGGCCGTCATCGAACACCATTTCTGGGTGCACAAGGGCGAGGAGATCGGCTATCTCCTGTCCGGCCGCCTGGAGGTCTCGATCCGGGATCGGATCCATGCGCTCGTCCCCGGAGATCTGGTCTACCTCACGGCCGACACACCGGGGTCGTGGCAAAATCCCGCCCCCGAAACCGCCCGCCTTCTATGGCTGAAGCTCAAACCCTATCAGACCAGCCCCTGATCGTAGATGGCATTCACCACCCGCGTGAAACCGGCGATGATGGCCCCGGTCACGTAATTGCCCGGCTGGCCATATTCCTCCGCCGTATCCAGGCAGCGACGGTGAATATTCGTCATGACCGTTTTGAGCCGCTGATCGACTTCTTCGGCCGACCAATTGAGCAGCATACGATTCTGCGACATTTCCAGCGCGGCCACCGCCACCCCGCCGGCATTGGCCGCCGTGCAGGGCGCGTAGACAATGCCGCTTTCCAGAAATACGTCGATCGCCTCGGGGGCGGCGGGCAGATCGGCTCCTTCGCACACGAGCTGGATGCCCCGGTCCACCAGATTGGCGGCATCTTTGGCGTTGATCTCGTTTTCGGCCGCACAGGGAAAGGCGCAGTCGGCGGCATGGTTCCACAGGGGGTTGTGGTCGAGGCTGTGATCGGCCTCGGCGTATTGGGCCTCGGAGTATTTGTCCACATACTCGCGGATGCGGCCGCGCTTGATGTTCTTCAGGCGCTTGATGAAGGCCAGCTTGCCGGCGTCGATGCCTTCGGCGTCGTAGATGAATCCGGAGGAATCTGACATCGTGAGCACTTTCGCGCCCAGGGCGGTGAGCTTTTCCACGGTGTGCTGGGCGACGTTGCCCGCACCGGACACCAGGCAGCGCCGCCCCTCCAGGGTGCGGTTGCGCGTGGCCAGCGCTTCGGCGGCAAAGTAAACCACGCCGTAACCGGTGGACTGCAGCCGGACCTGGCTGCCACCCCAGTCCAGGCCCCGGCCGGTGAGGACGGCGGCGTGCTCGCCGCTTTGCTTGCGGTACGCGCCGAAGAGATAGCCGATCTCGCGCAGGCCCACCCCAAGCCCGCCGCCGGGGACGTCGATGTCGGGGCCGATGTGGTGGGCCAGCTCAGCCATGAAGCTCTGGCAGAAGCGCATGACCTCGTTGTCCGACTTGCCCTTGGGCTCGAAGTCGCTGCCCCCGCGGGCCCCGCCGATGGGCAGCATGGTCAGGGCGTTCTTGAAGACCTGCTCCAGCGCCAGGGCCTTGAAGGTCGAGAGGCTTATCGAGGGATGGAAGCGCAGCCCCCCCTTGAACGGCCCGAGAACGCTGCTCATCTCTACGCGGTAGCCGCGGTTGACCTGGACCTGACCGGCGTCGTCCATCCACGGCACCCGGAAGACCACGCTGCGTTCGGGTTCGACCAGGCGCTTGAGGATGGCCTGCCGGTCGAAATCGGGCCGACGGTCCAGCACCGGCCGCACCCAGCCAACCAGCTTGTCGACAGCCTGATGAAATTCTTTTTCCTGCGGATCGCTATGTTTTAGCCATTTGAGGACATCCGTCATGATTTACCTCCCGCGGATTGGGATTCGGTTTGATCAGGCGTCGATGATCTCCAGGGCCTCATGGCGGTAAGCATCCATGATGAAGGGAATGCCGGTGATCCGGGCGCACTCCTCGGACAGGGAGGCCAGATCGCGGCGGCTGACATGTTCGACCCCCCAGCTGCGCGCGCCGGCCATGAGCTGCTGAAGCCCCACCCGTATCTTGTCGGCAACGTTGTAGATCCCGATGGCCCCCAGGGGCAGTTTGTCCACCTCTTCACCGTATTTTTCCTTGAGGGTTTCGTAGTTCATGAAAATCTCCTCTTTGGTGAAGCCGTGTTTGGAGACGGTCGAGGGCAGTCCGCCGTCCTCGCCGCGCAGCCATCGGGAGGCGTTCTTGCCCACCATCCCCGGGATCATCAGGGCCCGTCCCATGCAGACGGCCTTGCAGTAGGGCGCCCCCAGGGCCAGGGCCTTGAAGACATGATCCTCGCCGGAAAAGCCGCCGGCAAAGGCGATATCCGGTACGGGGCGCCCCTTCTCCTCCAACCGCGCGCAGAGCTCGTAGGCCATGGCATGCAGGTGCAGCGCCGGGACGCCCCACTCGGTCATCATGCGCCAGGGGCTCATGCCGGTGCCGCCGGGGGCGCCGTCGATGGTCAGCAGATCGATGCCGGCGTCGCTGGACCAGCGGATGGCCATGGCCAGCTCACGCATGGGATAGGCGCCGGTTTTGAGCGTTACCCGCTTGGCGCCCAGGGCGCGCAGCCGCTCCACCTCGCGCATGAATCCTTCCTGGTCGATGAAACCCAGGCGCGAATGGCGCTCGAATTGCTTGAGCGGGCCGGCCTTGAAAGCTGCTTGGTTGGCGGCATCCTCCGGATCGGGTGTGACGATATAGCCGCGTTTTTTGAGTTCGAGGGCCCGCTTCAGGGAATTGACCTTGATCTCCCCGCCGATGCACTTGGCCCCCTGGCCCCATTTGAGTTCGATGGTTTCCACCTTAAGTTTGTCGAGGACGTATTCGGCCACGCCGTTGCGCGTATCTTCAACGTTGAGTTGCACCAGGATGTCACCGTAATCCTCCCGGTAGCGTCGGTAGAGTTCAACCCGGCGATCCATTTCGGGGGATTTGGCAACTTTGCCGTCCGGGCCGAATTCGAGCTCCGGATCGATCCCGCAGACGTTTTCACCGCAGACCAGGCTGATGCCGCTGATGGCCGCCCCGATAGCGAAATGATCCCAGTTGACACGGGCGATCTCGGTGCTGCCCAGTGCGCCCGTGAAAATGGGCACCTTCATTTTGACCTTGTGGGATGTGCCGAATGCGGTTTCGGTGCTGACGGCCGGGAAGGTGGCCAGGTCGGGGTCGGCCGCCACGCCCTTGGCGCCCAGTGCGTAGCCCATGATGTTGAGATGGGAGTAGTCCACGGGGTAGTCTTTGTCGGCTCCGGCCGTGACGCTCCCGAAGGGCTGGGGATAGAGCAGTTCACGCCCCCGAAAAGTGGCCTGGAAGAGATCGCAGTTGCCCTTGCAGCCATCCAGGCAGCGACTGCAGAGTCCTGACTGGGGCGCGATGTCGCGGGAGCGGTTCTTGGTCAACAGGGCGTCATTGGCATTGGCTTGCTGCAGGTTCATGAACTCCTCCTTGTGGGTTGAATGGCCGCCGGGATCTTGGGGCCGCGGTCACAGGCGATGCACACCAACGGAGCACAACCGGCCGGCGGCCTAATGCCGCTCGCGGGCGGGGCGGCAGGGCCGTAAGTCGGAAAACTCCCGCCCGATGTCCAATCGCTGGTTGCCGTCGGGACAGTCTATGGTGAATTAGTATAACTTATTAATGTATAAGGATGGCGCCAATCCGTACCGCGTGCGTCGGTTTTGCGCCGCTAAGCAGGCGACCCGCCGCCCGCGCCGGAAAAATCCCGCAATGCCCCCATGGGAAATGTATAATCAGAGAGGCGGGTGAATTTTAGGGCCACCCACTTCAAACGATACGTTCGACACTGTTCGACAACGATGGAGAAGCCAGATTAAGTTTAACTAATTTATCTTGTCAAGCCTTGTGTGCGGTCAAGGACGATCAGGCGGGGGATGCGGTGGGTTACTGTAATGCTTGATTTGGGAAGTGTGATTTGCTGATGATATAAAAAGGCGGAATCGCTCAATGGACCGGGCCAATACCGATTCCGCCATAAATTTACGCTTGGACCTCTGGGGGCTGCCGGATGTCGGCGGGCAAGGCGCAAGCTATGTCAAGCTTTCATCTATTTTTTATCGAGAATCAGACGGCATACCTTGGTTTCCGGTGCAACAAAGAACAATACCGCCAGAATCGCCAGGGGCAGAGCGAACAGTATTCCTAATACGGGAACGATGACGCCACCGATGATACCGAGCGCGGCGGCCAAGGCGAGCACAATCATTCCCACCGTGCGACTGGACAATTTTTTTGATTCGCAATCATATCTATTCATTTTTACAACCTCCCGTCGGTTAATTAAAAAAATAATAATAATAGTATACACGAACGCGGATCGATCAACCTTGTGGCCCTCAGGGTTTAGTGGTAGCCTGATTCCCCCGAAAGAGAGCGGCGTCCGAGAGGCGATTGTCTGCTTTTGGTTCAAGACTTTGGATCAGTTCATGGAATCCACCCAGCGCCGAATGTCCGGCAAATGCTGACTTGCCTGTCGGGAAGGCGAATCGAACCGTTTTCTTGATGACGGGTTGCCGCAACCGGGGGGGGCTCGTAATAATGCCCCGTCCCCAGAATAGAAGGTCGGCCCATTGAATCATTTCACCACACACCGTCCGCTACTCATGAGCACCCAATGGATGGTTACCACCGATCATCCCCTGGCGACCCAGGCTGGCGCCGGTGTCCTGGAAGTCGGTGGCAACGCCGTGGATGCGGCCGTGGCGGCCAACCTGGTGATGACCACGGTCCGACCCCATATGTGCGGTCTGGGGGGTGACCTGTTCATGTTGATCTACACGGCTTCCAACGACAAGCTGGAGGTGCTCAACGCCTCGGGTCGCGCGCCGTCATCAGCAACGCGCGAGGCTTATCGACGGCAGGGATATCGGGAGGTGCCGGAAACCGGTATTCACGCCGTCACTGTCCCGGGAGCGATCGCGGGATGGCAGGCCGCCTTGGAAAGGTATGGCTCCCTGGGGCTGGACACGCTTCTGGCCCGGGCATTGCCCTACGCGCGTGACGGGTTTCCGGTTTACGCTGAACTGGTCCAGTTCATCCGGGAGCGGCGCGAACACCTGCTCGCCGACGCCGCGGCCAGGGAAACCTTCCTGCCGGGCGGACGTATCCCCCGGGTGGGCCAGCGCCTGGTACAGCCGCGTCTGGCCGAATCCTACGTGGCGCTCATGGAGGACGGGCCGGACGCTTTCCACCGCGGAAGACTGGGGGAGGCCCTTCTAACCTTTTCTGCCGGTCGGGGGGGGTTCTTAACTGCCGCTGACCTGGACGCCCACACGGTGAACTGGCAGCGGCCAATCACCACCGACTACCGCGGTTTCACGATCACCACTGCGCCCCCCAACTCCCAGGGCATTGCTTTGCTGATGCAGGCCAATATGCTGGCGCATTGCGATCCGGCCGCCATGGCCGTGGATTCGGCCGAACTGGTGCACCTGATGGTGGAGGCCAAGAAGCTGGCTTTTGCTGACCGGGACGCCTTTGTCTGCGATCCGGATTTTCATCCGGTGCCGGTGGCGAACATGCTGAGACCGGAGGTGGCATCCGAAAAGATCGCCCGGATCGACCCCGAGCGGGCGGCGGCAATCGATCCCCCACGGGACGTCATCCGGGGCGGGGAAGATACGGTCTACCTGACCGTGGTGGACGCCGCGGGCAATGCCGTGGTGCTGATCCAGTCGCTTTTCGAGGCCTTCGGGGCTTGTGTGATGGTGCCCGCAACGGGCATGCTGCTCCATAACCGGGCCCGGGGCTTCACCCTGCAGGCTGACCATCCCAATGTGCTGGCCCCGGGCAAGCGACCCTATCACACCCTGCACCCGGCCATGATCTTGAGGGGCGGCCGTCCCGCCATCCTGCTGGGCAGCCCGGGCGCCGACGGCCAGACCCAGACCAATATCCAATTGGCGATCGACCTGATCGATTTTGGGGCCGACGCCCAACAGGCCAACGAGGCCCCGCGCTGGCGCTCGAACCCGGACGGCAGCCTTATGATCGAAAACCGCTTCCCGCAAAAGACCATCGAGGGTCTTGTGACCCGGGGACACGACGTCCGGGTGTTGGAGGCCTATGCCACCATTATGGGTTCTTCCCAGGTGATCGCTATCGATCACGACAACGGCGTGCTCCAGGCCGGCGCCGACCCGCGGCGCCAGGCCTATGCCATCGGCCGGTGAATCCGGCGCCTGGTGCGGGCTCGCCGGTCAACGCCGGTATTCACCGCTTCGATACCAGACCGGTTCCCTGGCATCTGGCCGATTTATTAGTGCAGGCGCCGCTTTTTAAGTGCCCAGCATCCCTTTCGGGCGCCATCCGCCCGCCCGGGGCCTGGACGGCCGGGCGAGCCCTGCAGGCCTTTATTTACCGCTAATCACGCTCCTCATACCCTGCAGGCGATACCTCCCATTCAGAAAACCGCAGGCCGACGCACCGTGCCGCGGCCATTGGTCCGCTAACCGTCAGGCGGCCCGCCGACGCCGCATGCGTTCGATGGAGATCTTGATGCTGTCGCGCATACGGCTGATGGCGTTTTCGAGTTCGCCGATCTCGTCCTTGGAGGAAACCTCGATTTCGGCATCCAATTCACCCACGCAGATGCGGTCGGCCACGCCGGCCAGGTGCCGGATGCGCGCGGTCAGGTTGCGGCCATAGAGCAGGATGACCACGGCCAGGAACACAAACCCGCCAACGAGGGCGATCGTGTTGGCCTGGCGCGTCTCCCCGGAGAGCTGGCTCACTTTGGATTCGATAACCTGGATCGGATGAACGAATTCTTCCGTGTCGGTGGTGGCGGCAACGACGTATGGCGTCCCGGAAACGGGAACCGCGACCATGTATTTCTGGATAACCTCTCCCTGGGCATTGCGCCAGCTGTAAAACCCCGCGGATGGTTTCCCGTTTTGCACCGCTGTGAAAACGTTCCAGAAATCGGCGAACCCCTTGCCCTGGTCCGATCGGAGCGTTTGGACGTCCGAACCGACCAGGCGGGGGTTCACGTGGGCCCAAATCCGCCAGATGCCGTCCGGGCCGGGCCGTTCGTAGAGGAACGTATAGCCGCTGACCCCCATTTTCTGGTTGGCGATCTTCTTGAAATAGATATCCCGGTTGAATTGATCGTTCTTCAGATCGGGGTGACTGTAAAGGTATTGCCGGGCCTGCAGGGCCACCGACTCGGCCTTGTCGGTGAGCGACCGGTTGACCACCTGCCAGACGATAGCGGTCGTCTCCGAAATCGCCAGCGCATTCATTTGCTTCATTTTATATAGGGAATAAGCGCTGCTGGCCGCGTAGATGAGAATAAACGGCACCAGCATGAATAGCAGGAATTTGAATGTCAGCCCGAACTTCCGCGGTCGGCGATGAACTGCGGCTGTGACGGGGTCTTGGGCCGTGGTGTCCATCTCGCCGGCCTTGCGGCCGGCTGGCGTGCTTTTTTCCACCGGAACGGTATCCACAAAGTTGTTGGCCGCTTCCACGGTGGCCTTTTTGGCCATTGGATTGTGTTTCACGATGCGGAAACGGTGTCTGCAGCT
>JASJCV010000076.1 GCA_030065275.1 Desulfobacterales bacterium
TCTCGTAAAAAGCTCGATATCGGCGTTACGCTTCATCTCTCGTCATTGCAGCGTACCATTAGTACGCTTCATTCCTCGAGAATCACAAGCCTTGATCTCGAACTTTTTACAAAACCGTCCCGAAGATGACCTTATAAGCCTTCATCTTTTCTTGTGCGCAAAAGTTGCAAAGAAATAATTAAACGGACAAAAAGGTTAATTAAAGGCCGCATTCAAATGGAGACGATACCATGACCGCCGACATCACCCCCGCCGACCTCCGCGCCCGGATTCGCCGCGCCGAATGGACCACCCCCACCAGCGGGGCCGCCACCGGTTTCCTGCAGGCCAACCTGGTCATGCTGCCCAAGACGCTGGCCTTCGAATTTCTTCTCTTCTGCACGCGCAACCCCAAACCCTGCCCGGTGCTGGACGTCCTCGAGCCCGGACAGACCGAACCGGCCATCGCACCGGGGGCCGACCTGACCACCGACCTGCCGCTCTACCGGTTGTATCGCGGAGGCAAACTCACCGACGAGGTGACCGACGTACGGGCCCTTTTCGGGGACGACACGGTCAGTTTCCTGCTGGGCTGCAGTTTTTCGTTCGAAAACGCCATGCTGGCCGCCGGGCTTCCGGTGCGCAACATCGCCGAGGGCAAAAACGTCTCCATGTACGTCACCAACCGGACGTGCCGCCCGGCCGGCCCCTTCGAGGCCCCCCTGGTGGTCACCATGCGCCCCATGACGCCCGAGCAGGCTGTTCGCGCCGTTCAGGTCACCACCCGGTTTCACCAGACCCACGGTGCCCCGATCCACATGGGCGACCCGGCCGCCCTGGGCATCCCTGACCTGGAGCGCCCCGATTTCGGCGACCCCGTGACCGTCCAACCGGATGAAATACCGGTCTTCTGGGCCTGCGGGGTTACCTCGTCGCTGGCGGTCACCGCGGCCCGGCTGGACCTGGTCGTCACCCATGCGCCCGGGCACATGTTCGTTTCGGATCTCCGGGATGAACACGTGGCCATTTTCTGATATTCGAATGGTTCGCGGCCGGGTCGGGGCACCGTCCGTGACAACCATACCTTGACAGGGGTAGGGGCATCCAGTATGACTCGCCGAATGAACGTCATTCATTTTTTTCTTCCGGTTGTAGCGCCATGATTGCCTGCGGGCCCTGATGCGTCAGGGCTTTTTTTGTTTGGTACCGTATCGACAACCCCAACGCAGCACGAAGGACGTGGAAGGAGGATCACCATGAAAAGATTGCTCCAATGGACGGCGGTGGTGGCCGGACTGGCCATTCTGGGCGGCCTGCTGGCGCCCGCGCCCGCGCTGGCGGCCAAGGAAATCAAGATCGGGGCCATCTACCCGCTCACCGGCGGCGCGGCCGCGGCCGGGCGTGAACTGCGTGCCGGGGCCGAGCTGGCGGCCCAGCTCTGCAACGAGGCCCGCAGCGACATCGACATGACCATGGCCAAGGCCGCTGGCATCCAGAGCATGGGCGGCGCCAAGATCACGCTGATCTTCAAGGATCACGAAGGCAATCCCACCCTGGGGGCCGACCTGGCCAAGAAGCTGATCCTGGACGACAAGGTCGACGGCATCCTGGGCTGCTACCACAGCTCGGTGACCAAGACCGTGAGCGCGGTCTGCGAACAGTACGGCGTGCCCATGATCAATGGCTCCTCGACTTCCCCGGGACTGACCGAGCGCGGCTTCAAATGGTTCTGGCGCACCACCCCGCACGACCGCTGGTTCACCAAGGACCTTTTCGATTTCCTCGTGGGATTGAGCGAGGGCAAGGTACGCGGCGTCAAGGCCGTGCCCCGCGAGGACATCAACGTGATCGCCTCGGCCTGCGAGAACAGCGAGTGGGGATCCTACGTTTCCAAGGTGATCCAGGAAATGGCCGCCGAATATGACTTCAAGCTGCGCAAATCCCTGCTCTACTCGGACAAATCCCCCGATCTCTCCAGCGAAGTGCGCTCCCTCAGAGCTTCCAAGGCCAGTGTCCTCCTGTTCGCATCCTACACCTCGGATGCGATTTTGATGGTCAAGACCCTCAAGACCCAGAAAGTCCAGCCCCGGATCATCTGGGGCCAGGATGCCGGGTTCGACAAGCCGGAATTTCGCAGCACCCTGGGCGATGCGATCGAGGGCATCCTCACCCGGTCGGTCTTTCTGCCCCAGGTGGTCCAGATCAAACCGGTGGCCGGACAGGTCAACAGCCTTTACAAGGCCAAGACCGGCAACGATCTGGGCGGGGCTTCGGCACGGGCATTCACCGGTCTGCAGACCTGGATTCACGTGCTGGAGATGGCCGGCTCGAGCGAGCCGGCGGCCGTCCAGAAGGCGGCCAACGCCATCGAGATTCCCGGCCAGGAGCTCGTGGTGCCCTGGGCCGGCGTCAAGTTCGCCAACACGGGCAGCGAAATGGGGCAGAACATCATGGGTTCCGGTCTGATCGGCCAGTACCAGAAAGGGGCCGACGGCCAGATGGGGGTTGAAATCGTCTATCCCTTCGACGTGGCTTCGGCGGAGATGATCTACCCGTTCCCCCAATGGTAGGCGTATGCGTTCATAAACGGCATCTTGCGGCCCAGGCCGGCGTTCTCGCGATTTCGAAATCCTCGGCGTAGCGTCAGCTACGCCTCCGGGTTCAAAATCGCTGCGGCCTTGGCCTGAACCGCAATCTACCATTTCTGAGCGCACACGCACTCAACGGAACCTGAAGCGAAAAGACCTCCCGCCCGGGCGGGAGGCTTTGCATTCAAACATCAAATCCAAAGGCTTGCGCATGGAAATTCTGGCCAGTTCGATCGTGGCCGGACTGCTTTTCGGCATGGTGCTGGCGCTCGTGGCGCTGGGGCTCACGATCATTTTCGGCGTGATGGACATCATCAACTTCGCCCATGGCGAGTTTCTGATGTACGGCATGTACACGGCGCTCCTGGCCTCCCAGGTGCTTGGCGTCGATCCGCTGCTGACCCTGCCCCTGGCCGCCCTGGTGGGTTTTCTACTTGGGATCGCCTGCTACAAGGGATTTATCACCTATATCCTGCGGGGGCCCATGATCGCTCAGCTCCTGGGCACCTTCGGGCTCATGCTGCTCCTGCGCAACATCGCGCTTCTGGTTTTCGGGTCCGAAGACCGCGCCGTCCACCACGGCGTTTTGGTGGATAAGAGTTTCGAAATGGGTATGGGGATCATCGTCCCGGCCACCAAGCTGGCCGCGGCCGGGCTGTCGGTGGTGGCCTTCGTCGCCGTCTGGCTGCTCATGAACCGGACCCGGATGGGCAAGGCCCTCACGGCCACGGCCCTCAACCCCCAGGGCGCCCGCTACATGGGAATTTCCACCGAGAAGATGAACGCCCTGGCCTGGGGCATCGGCGGTGCCTCGGTAACCGTGGCCGGGGCCCTGATTGTGAACTTCTGGCCGGTCAACCCTTACGTGGGGCTGCTTTTCACCATGATTGCCTTTACCATTGTGGCTTTGGGAGGGTTCGGCAGCGTCCCCGGGGCTTTTTTCGCCGCCCTGGTCGTGGGGCTGATTACCGAAATCCCCGGTTTCTGGGATTTTCTGACCTACACCCTGGAATTGGACTGGATGTACGACGTCCCCATGACCTCCTTTAAATACATGTGGATCTACGTGGCTTATTTCATCATCATGGTGGTGCGACCCAGGGGGCTGTTCGGATGGAAGCACTGAAGAACGCCTTCGATTTTTCCGACCAGCCGCGTCTGGACCTGACCATCGCCGGCGCGTTGGCGCTGTTCCTGCTGATCTTTCCGCTCCTGCCCGTCTCCGCGTTTGCTCTGGCCACCATGATCCAGTTTTTCATCTTTTCGCTCTATGGCATGGGCTGGAACACCATCGGCGGCTATGGCGGCCAGGTGGACCTCGGCAAGGCCCAGTACGTCGGCATCGGGGCCTACACCACTGCCGTGCTCCTGATCCGCTGGGACATTCCCTTCTGGTTTTCGATGCCCATCGGGGTCCTGCTCGCGGTCAGCTGGTCGTTCATCATCGGCTACCCGCTCTTCCGGCTCAGCGGGCATTATTTCGCCATCGCCACCATCGCCACCTCGCTGGTGCTCAAGGATCTGTTTGAAGTCTGGGACTTCGTGGGCGCGGCCCGCGGGCTGGAGATTTCCCCCATCGCCTACCAGCCCCCGGATTATCTGCGGTTGATCTTCAAGGAAGACATCTACTACTATTATGTGCTCTTCGCCTTCTTCCTGGTCGGGATCCTCTACCTCAACTGGTTTCGCAAATCGCGTCTGGGCTTCCAGTTGCGGGCCATCAAGGACAACGAGGACGTGGCCCGCTCGCTGGGCATCAATGTGCATTGGGCCAAGATCAAGACCTACGCCATCGCCACGGGCTATGTCAGTGTGGTTGGCTCCTTTCATGCGTGCTACATTAAGGCTATCGAACCCGAGGACACCATGAGCCTGGATATCTCCATCCTGATCGCGCTCATGGCCATGCTGGGCGGGGCGGGCAGCCTGTGGGGGCCCATTATCGGCGCGGGGATTCTGATTCCCCTCAAGAGCTACCTCAAGGAATGGTTGGGCGGGATGGCCGGCCTGGCGGGCATGGACCTGATCCTCTACGCCGTCATCATCATGCTGATCTCGGCCAAGGAGCCGCGGGGCGTGTGGGGCATCGTTGAACGCTGGCGGCGAAGGAAGCGGAGCTGATGGCACTCCTGGCGGTAGAAAATCTGGTCAAGGATTTCGGCGGCCTGCGGGCCAACGATGATATCTCTTTTACGCTCGAGAAGGGCGAACTGCTGGGCCTGATCGGCCCCAACGGCGCCGGCAAGACCACGCTTTTCAACTGCATTGCCGGCAAGCATCCGGTGACTGCCGGCCGCATCGTCTTCGACGATGAAGACATCACGGCCCTGAAGGCGCCCGAGGTGGCCCGCCGTGGTCTGGCCCGCACCTTCCAGGTGTACGCCGCCGCCGGCGACCTGACTGTGCGTGAAAACGTCATGGTGGGATGCTTCATGCGCACCGCATCGCGCCGCAAGGCCCGCGAGCGGGCCGACGCCATTCTGGAGGATCTCAATCTGACCGCGGCGGCGCCCCAGTACGTCAGCGAACTGCCCGTGGCCGCCCAGAAGCAGGTGACCATGGCCACCGCTCTGGGCACACGTCCGAAACTGCTTCTGCTCGACGAGGTGGCCGCCGGCCTCAACCCCGGCGAGATCGAGGAGATCATGGCCAGCATCCGGCACATCCATCACGATTTGGGGGTTACCGTGATCCTGATCGAACACGTCATGGAACTGGTCATGCGCACCAGCGACCGGGTGATCGTCATCGACTCGGGGCGTAAGATCGCGGAAGGCCTGCCCGACGAAGTGGCCCGTGATCCCCAGGTGATCAAGGCCTACCTGGGCGATCGCTACGTGCAGGAAGCGGGCGGGGGAGAGGCGCACCCATGAGCTCGGGCATTCTCGCGATCGAAGATCTCAAGGTGCGTTACTCCGGCCTGCCGGTGCTGCAGGGCATCTCGCTGCATGTGGATGCCGGTGAAACCGTGTGTGTCCTGGGGGCCAACGGGGCAGGCAAGTCGACGCTGCTGCGGGCCATCATGGGGGCGCAGCCGGCCTTTGCGGGGCGGGTTCTATTCGATGGCCGCGAAATCCAGAAGCATAGCACAGCCGACATCGTGCGTCTGGGCATCGTCTACGTGCCCGAGGAGAAAATGCTCTTCAGCCCCATCACGGTGGAGGAAAATCTTCTGCTGGGCGCCTACGTAATGGATGAGGAAGCACAGATCCGGGCCAACCTCGCGTTCGTCTACCGGCTCTTTCCGAGGTTGGAGGAGCGGCGTCGACAGGCCGCCTCCACCCTCTCGGGTGGCGAGCAGCAGATGGTGGCCATCGGCCGGGGGCTCATGTCCAACCCCAAGATCCTGATGCTGGACGAGCCCTCGCTGGGTCTTGCGCCGGTGCTGGTGGACGAGGTGCTCGACACGGTGCGCAAGCTCAAGGCGGAGGGCATGACCATCCTGCTGGTGGAGCAGAATGTGCGCGAGGCCCTGGACCTGGCCGACCGGGGCTATATCCTGCAGACCGGGCGAATCGTAGGCGAAGGCACGGGCCCGGCGCTGATGGCCAGTGATCAGGTCAAATCAGCCTTTCTGGGCCTCTGACGACGGTTTCGTAATCAGTCCGGTATCGGCGTTACGCTTCAGTCCTCGTCTCTGCGGCGTACTTGAGTACGCCTCGCTCCTCCGACTTCGCAGGCCTTGATATCGAACTGATTACGAAACCGTCTGCGGCCAGCGGGATCAGCCTTTTCTGGTGAAGCTCCTCCTGCAGAGTGGGAGACATCAGATAGCCTTGCACCGCATGGCTAGATCAATCTATTGGGGCTTGCCATTTCCCTTTGTCCCGCGCCGAGCATCGGCGTTGCGGACGGTAAAAGCGCGCGGACTGTCTGAGCGAAGCGAGTTTCCGCGCGCGCCGGCCGCAACGCTGACGCGCAGGAGAAAGCGGGACATGGGCGGTTTCTTTTGGTTACTTTTCTTTACCGCTAAAGAAAAGTAACATGAATCCATACGGGCAGTACCCTGTTCGATAGAACCTTTCCGGGTCAACCACCAGAGGCGAAGTTTCAGTGCTTGTATCTTTCCAGTCTTTCCTCTATGCTCCCCGCATGCAATTCAAATAGGTTGTTGTCATAATCATAGAAATACACCGAGGTCCCCTCACCTTCGACTCTGGGCCTTGAAGGCACCATCGTTGCGCCCAATTCGGTGAGGCGATTTTTATATCCGCCTAACTTTCGCTTTTCTACCTGGAATGCGATGTGGCGGTAGGACTTTTCCGAAACCGCCCCCTCCATGGCGACGAGCCAGATACCGCCCACAAGGAAGAATTTCTCTCTGGCAACGGAGAAATTCCTGTGTCGGCTGTCATATATTTCCCGGGCCCCTAAACCTTCACACAGCAATCTTGCGGTTTTGTCCAGGTTCCGGACCATTATCGTGATGTGGCTTATCCCGTGTATCATTTCAGTGGCAGCAACCGTTCTATATTCCAATCACGGCCTCGATCTGGTCCAGGTGATGTTTGCGGTGGATCGATCGATCGAGCCTGAAAGGCTCGCCGTGTTTCAAGATGGCATCGATCAAATCAGGCGGTAATTCATCGATTTCCCGGTCGACGGCTTCGGCGGCGGCAACGGCCAGGTTGGCAGCCGCCCGCGGCGGAATGGCGCGCCACAGGGCCAGCAGGGCGTCGTTGGTGACGTCGATGTCGATGGGTGACGGGGCGAACGCGCCCTCGCGCCGCCATTTGCGCAGCAGAAACAGACTGCGTTCATCCCAGAACGCCAGGTGCGCCAGAGCGACGGCCACCGTCCAGTGATCCCCCATGGGGCGCATCAATTCTTCTTCCGTCATGCGCGCCATCAGGGCGTGCAGCCTTTCGCGCTGGTGTCTGTTGGCGGCAGCAAATTCAGGTTCCATATTTTCTCCTTGATTTAATCACCCCGTGAAAACCGGAAGGGGCGGCAGAACGAGGGCCGCGCCGGAAACGCGGCCTCGATGGCTACGGCGCCGCCCAGTGAATCGTGAGCATGCCGCCTTCGACCGTGAAACGCTCTAGACGGTTGAAAAATGTCATGCCCAGAAGGGACTCGTGCATCGGGGCCTCATTGACCGAGGCGTTCACATCTTTCAGATGCAAATCACCGATGCGGAAATCATCCACCTGGATCGATGCCCCCCGAACCATGCCATTGGCCGTGGCATAGATTTTATCGAACACCAGCCGCTCGCGATCCAGCCCCAGACTTTTCGCATCGCGGGGCGTCAGCACGATATGGCTGGCCCCCGTATCGACCAGGAAGCGTATGGGCACGTCGTTCACCCGAGCACGGATATGGAAATGGCCGTCCGCCCCGACATGAAACTGAAGGGCGCGTTCGGCGGCCTCCGTCCCGAATTCTGGAATCAGGGCGCCCAGCATCCGGTTTTTGACGGCCGCCAGGTCGTGGCGATAGGTGTAAACCAGCATGGCCATCAGGAAGATGCCCGCCCAGGCCAGGAGCCCTTTCAGCTTGGCGGCGGTGCGGCCGGAAGCGATGTAGACGCTGACGAAGCCGACGAAGATAAGCGCATAGAGGATCTGACCGGGATCGGTTTTAAAGCTGAGGACATCAAAGATCGAATTGAGCCAGACCATGATGCCGCTCAGCACGGCCATACTGATGCCGAACACGACCATCGAGGAAACGGCCGCCGGCGTTGAATCCGTCGTATCTTGCGGGGAAGGCCCATTACAGAGGGGGCAGCTTCCCGCTTCGCCGTCGGCCATGAAAGGCGCCCAACCACCTTCAGGCCTCGGGATGTCTTTACCGCAGTGTGTGCATTTTTCCGGTTGAGTTGGCATTGGTCCTTACTTCCGCGCGGCACGCCTGTTATAGTCTTGGCTTCAGTCCCCGGGCAAATTCCCGCGCCCGGCGGAGATCGGCCTCACTCGGCCGTCCCCGGCTGATTCCCATCCATTTGAACAGCGGGTTGTGGTCCTGCCCCAGGCCATGCCAGCGATCGACAATTTCGATGCCGCGCTGATCGAGTTTTTTGGCCAGGTCGCTCTGATAGAAAGGCCCCCAGTTCGGCCCCCACGCGCTGGTGCTGAAGATAAACACGCGGCTGGCGGCGGGTAGCCGGGCCGCCAGGTCCACGACCGGGCGCGCCAGCCGCAGCCAGTACACCCCCGAGCCCAGGCCGATCAGGGGGCGGCCGCGAAGCTGGTGGTCCTTGAGCTGATCGATCGCCGCCACCTCGGCGTTCAGCGGTTCGGCCATGGTCTCAACCACCCGACGCGTGTTGCCCGTTTGCGAGCAAAAAACGATCAGCGGCGTGCGGCGCCGCTGCTTGGGACCCGATCCCATTTTCTTTCTCCCATTGTTTGGTGGTCACGCATTCATGCCGCATCAGGATGTGGGGGGATTATTTGAAATGGCGGAACAGCGACGCGTCCGAATCACGCGGCCGTCCGCTGCGCTCCGCCCGCCAGGCGTCGTGGGTGGCCTGGATCTGGGCGATATGCTCGGGCACGTGGTTGGCGTAGACCCCCAGCCAGTCATCCAGCGTCATGATACCGTTTTCAGGATGATCGATGGTGTTGGACCAGGCCGCCTCGGGCAGCCTTTTAACGAGATCGTAGGTCATGCCGCGCAGGTGCTTGAATAGGGCGAGGGCCGTTTGCGGGTCCTGGTCCGCATAGCCCAGTCCCCGGGCCCACTGGTCTTCGTCGTAGGCCATCACGGCGGCACCGGGTTCGGCGATGGCACGTCGACAGCGAACATAGCTGTTGGCCTCGCTGTCGGTGATGTGCAGTATGATTTCGCGGATGCTCCAGCGCTCCGGCCCGGGTTTGTAATCCCACATGTCTTCGGGGAACTTTTCGAGGGCATCAACCAGCTGGCTATAGGCATTGCGGTAGATGGCGAGTTTTTTTTGGCGTTCTTCGGTGTTCAAGGTCGTTTCTCCTGCGCGATGGCGTATCGCATGATGCGTTTGGCCGGCGACGGGGCGGCGCATTCGACGAAGCCCGCCTGGCGAAAAACCTCGGGCGTGCCCATGAAGCTTGTGGTCGGCGGGGCTTTCTTGCTCTTCAATATGCTGGGGTAGGCTTCGACGATGGTGCCCCCCTGGCGGCGGACGTGATCGACGGCCGCACCGATCATGGCCCGCATCAGACCGGTCCGGCGGCAGTCGCGGGCGATATAGAAACAGACGAGCGACCATACGGGCTGATCGTCGAGCCGTTTGAGCACCGGCGAGCGGTTCAGGGACGGAAAATCCTCCCGCGGGGCCACCGAGCACCAGGCCGCCGGCCGTCCGTCGCGATAGCCCAGAATGCCCGGCACCCGGCCCGAGGCGACGATGGCCCGCATGGCGCGGCGGTTGCCATCCCCCTGCTGCCGTTCGAACACCTTGCGGGTCAGGCGCCACCACATGCACCAGCAGCCGCCATAGGCTCCGTGGGGGCCGAAAAGGGTTTCGAAATCGTTCCAGTTTCCAGGTGTCAGCGGTCGGAAATCCATCGGATCCTTTTAGGCTGGAAGAACGCTCCGGGCGAATTCGCAGACGAGCCTACCGGCGTTTCACGGATCGTCTGGCCCAATAGAGGCTTTTGCCAAGCAGCGTTGCGCCGCGAGAGGGGGAAGGCCGGCAATTACATTCCAAATTTATCAGATGTGGGTGTCGATGACAAGAATGGCATCCGGTCGCATGCCGCGGGCAACGCCGCCTCAGGCCCGTGCTTCAGTCCGTCCAGCAGGCCCGCACCCAGTCCACGGCGGCCTCCACCTGCCGCAGACGACGCACGGCTGTCGGGATTTCCGTTTCCTGGAACTGCACCGTATCCCCCGGCGCCACTTGCCCCAGCAGGGGCAGATCGGCGGAGACGACCACGGCGATCTTGCGGTAGCCGCCGGTGACGGTTTCGTTCAGCAGGATGATGGGCCGGCCGTCGCCCGGCACCTGGATGGCGCCGGCCATGATCCCTTCGGAGAGAATCGAGCCGGGGGCTCCCGGCTGTGTTTCGAGCGCGGGGCCGTCGAGACGCACGCCGGTGCGATCCGATTTTTGGCTGGCGGTATAGACGGCTTCGAAGAAAAGCGCGCGGCCGGCGGGTGTGAACTGATCGGCCTGCGGGCCGGGGATGACCCGCAGAATCCATGCGGACGTGTATGTCGGTCTGAGTGCCGCAGGAATCGAGCGGCCGACACAATGCAGGTGCGCCTGGGGCCGGGTGCCCGGAAGGACGTCGCCGGCGACCAGGGCGCGGCCGTCAAGCCCGCCGAAGCCGGCGCCGGTATTGGTGGCGCGGCTGCCCATCACCGTGGGCACGCCGATGCCGCCGCCCACGGCCAGATAGGCCCGGCAGCCCAAAACCGGCGCCGTCACCGCAAGGATGTCGCCGGGGGCGGCCCGGAATGCCGTCCACATCGTGGTAGGCGCGCCGTTGAGGCAGGCCCCGAGGTCGGCACCGGTCACCGCCACCACGGCCTCACGCTTAAAGCGGGCCTGAAACCCCATGAGGGTGATCTCGACCACCGCGGCGCTATCGAGATTGCCCACCAGGAGATTGCCGATGCGGCAGGCGTAGCTGTCCGCTGCCCCGCTGGGCGCCACACCGATCTGGCGATAGCCCTGCCGCCCGCTGTCCTGAACCGTGGCCAGAATCCCGGGGGCGAGGATTTCCAGCAGGTCTACCCGGTCCACTTGGCGGCCTCCTCGGGGCGCACGGGGAGGAAGCGGACCCTGTCCCCCATGGCCAGGAGCGATGGGGTGTCGCGCCGGGTGTCAAAGAGCGATACGGGCGTGCGGCCGATGATCTGCCAGCCGCCGGGGCTTACCACCGGGTAAATGCCGGTCTGGCGCTGGGCAATGGCCACCGATCCCTTGGGTATGTGGGTGCGGGGCGTTTCCCGCCTCGGGGTGTTCAACGCTTCAGGAAGCTTCCCCATATAGGGATAGCCGGGGGTGAAGCCGATCATATAGACCCGGTAGACGCGGCCGCTGTGCAGCCGGACGACCTCTTCGACGGACAGGCCGTGGTAGTCGGCGACGCTTGTGAGGTCGGGGCCGTCTTCGCCCCCGTAGACCACGGGGATGTCGCGAACCGCTTGTTCATCGCTCTGGACGGCGGCCTCGAAACGGCACAGCCCGGTGATCCGGCGTTTCAGGGCCTCGGGGGCGGCTTTGAGGGGATCGTAGACCACCAGAAGCGAGCAGTAGGCCGGTACAGTTTCCACCAGGCCGTCGATATTCTCGCGCTGCAGGCGCTGCTGCAGCTGCTGGACCCTCTGGTTGACGGCCGGGTCGATGCCGGTGCCCAGTTCGACCAGCAGGCCGCTATCGCCCAGGTGTCGGATTACCGGCGGCATGGATCAGCTTTCAATGAAGGTGGCCACGGGGCGGATGGCGACGCCCGCGTTCGCGAGGGTTTCACGGATCCTGCGGACCAGGGCCAGCGCCTGCGGGTTGTCCCCGTGCACGCAGACGGTTTCGCCTTGAAGCGCGATCTCCTCCCCGCCGGCGCAGACCACGCGGCCTTCGGTGGCCATTTTAAGCACGCGGGCCGCGGCGAGATCGTGATCCTTGATGACCGCACCGGCTTCGCGTCGCGAGACCAGGCTGCCGTCCGGGTTGTAGGCCCGGTCGGCGAAAAATTCGCAGGCCACGCGGATGCCGATGCGGCGGCCCATGGCCTTGAGGTCGTCCCGGTTGGCGCCGCCCAGCACGAATAGAATCAGGTCCGGGTCGACCGACGCCGTGGCCTCGGCCACCGCCTGCCAGATGGTGGGATCGGCCACGGCCATGTTGTAGAGGGCGCCGTGGGGTTTGACGTGCTGGAGACCTCCGCCTTCCGCCCGGGCAAACGCCATCAGGGCGCCCACCTGGTAGGCGACATAGTCGCGGATTTCGTCCAGGGTGACATCCATGCTGCGGCGGCCGAATCCCATCAGATCCGGCAGTCCGGGATGGGCGCCCGGTCCCACGCCGTTATCCAGCGCCAGACGGACGGTGCGTCGCATCACGACCGGATCGCCGGCATGGAAGCCGCAGGCGATGTTGGCCGAGCTGACCAGGGGGATCACCTCTTCGTCCAGCCCGATGGTGTAGTTGCCGAAACTCTCCCCTACGTCGGAATTAAGATCGATGGTCGATTGGGTTCGGGGCATTTGAAGACCTCGTAATGTGGCGGGTGGCATGAAGTTTGACCAGATCAGTTTTTTAAACACCCCGGTCTGTAATTGTCAATCCGGATGCAATAAAGCCCGGCGCCGAAGCGATGCGAAGCCGGGCGCGTGAAACCGCCAGGACGGCCGTCGCCGAACGACCGGGAGGACGTCAGCTTAGTGGTGCGGACTGTATGCCGCCCTTGCATTCAGGGGCGGCGGTGCGCATGATTAAGACCATAAGCCCAAAGCGGCGGCGTAAAGCGTGCCGCAGCCTCATCCGTTTTTGTGCCCAGGCGGCAAACTGTTCAAATAGCGGCAAGTTTCAGGTGGATCATCAGCCAACCGGATTAACGTCAAGGAGGAACAATGATCAAACTGAAGGCGATTTCCAAGGAAATCATCCCCAAAGCCCTGGCCAAGGCGGACAAGTACCGCCTGCTCAACGAACCGCTCGAGGCCGAAAGCATCTGTCTCGACATCCTGGAGGCCGAGCCCGGCAACCAGGACGCCCTCATCCTCCTGCTGCTGGCGCGGACCGACAAATTCCCCAAGGCGCTCAACCCGACCTTCGAAGAGGCCCGCGAGCTCCTGCCGCGTCTCAGCGACCAATTCTGCAAAGCTTATTACAGCGGCGTCATCTACGAACGCCGGGCCAAGGTTCACATGGAGCGCGACGATCCCCGGTCGGGCCATATCGCCTATGACTGGTTCGTCAAGGCCATGGAAGCCTACCGTGAAGCCTGGACTACCTGTTCACCGGGAAACGAAGAGGCGGTTCTGCGCTGGAACACCTGTGCGCGGATCATCAACCAGAACCCGGACGTACACCCCGCCGAGTCCGATGCCACAATGCCCATGCTGGATGACTGGCAATAGGTCGCGGCCGCCGGGGTCCCCCGCCGCGGCCTGCCTCCGACGCCGCCATACCGAGGGACAGCGTGACCGGCAGCGATCCGGGCGCGTCTGCATGGGCGACTGACGAAGCGCGACACGACCACCAGCCGAAAGAGAATCCATGCTGACCATCGAGGCCTACCAGCGTAAAATTGACGAATGGGTGCGGACGCACGGGGTGCGCTATTTTTCCGAACTGACCAACACGGCCATCCTGATGGAAGAAGTGGGCGAGGTGGCCCGTCTCATGGCGCGAACCTATGGCGACCAGAGTTTCAAGCGGACCGCGGCGCGCCCCGATCTGGCCGACGAGCTGGCGGATGTCCTTTTCGTTCTGGTCTGCATTGCCAACCAGACCGGCATCGACCTTGCCGCCGCGGTCGAGCGCAACCTGGCCAAAAAAACCGAACGCGACGCCAAACGCCACTGGAACAATCCCAAATTGACCGGCCTAAATCAGCATCCGGATGGTCAGGAATCCTGAATCTGTAGGCAGCTTCCCCTCCGAACACCATTCCGGCAAGTCATTGAACCGTTCAGCGGCCGCTCCGTGTAAGCTGCGGAGTGGAGGCGTTGGGAGTCGAATCTTAATTCAATTGACTACGGGCGGTGCTGCTTTATGTTGGTGAATCGTGGCATAACCACCAGTACTTACATCCTGAATAGACACCCCACTGCAATTAACTTCTCCGATTCACATGTCGAAATAGTCTTGGCCACACACTTTAAATAAAAGGAGGCTGAACTATGGCTACTGCAAGAGCAGATTTTCAAGTCTTTACT
>JASJCV010000077.1 GCA_030065275.1 Desulfobacterales bacterium
ATCCCGCCGCCGTCTCGAATGAGCAATGGTTTTGATAGCGCGGGCGGACCCGACCGGCACAACCATGCGTTAATCTTGGCCGGGCTCACCCCCCGCTGGATGATCCTCTTCGGTATCGGGAATACTCACCCCGGCGTCGATCGCCTCTTTTTGTGCCAGCGCCAGTTTGGCTTCCAGCTTGAGGGCGCGGCGCCGGTTTTTCTCGGCCTGATATACGGCGGTTTCGACTTCCCGCTCCAGCGCTTTTTTGGCTCGCAGATCGATGAAACCGGTATCGGCGTTGAGCATGGCCGCGAGGTGCGTCTGGCTGCGCGCGACCGCCTCGGCAGCCCGGGCGGCATCCCGGCGCGCTTTTTCAAGCTGCCCCTGCATTTGCTGCAGGGTGTCGTGGATTTCCGCCCGTTCGGCCGCGCGCCCTTCCTCGGGCTCGGCTTCCAGGTCCAGATCGCGGGCCGCGTCGGTCAGAATGGTTGTGGGCAACTGCTGCAGAATTTCTTCCAGCGGGCCTTCCCACTCCAGCGCGATCAGGTTGTCGCGGAACCGGAAGGGAAGAAAAAGCAGCGTCGTTTCGGCCGTCGCGCTTACGAGTTCCTCGAATTCGCCGCTCGGTAAAATAAGCGGCTCGCCCTCGATCCGGAAGGTGGCCAGCAGATCGGCAAGCATCCGGCCGTCTTCGTCAGGCGTTCCCGGCAGGGCCTCGTCTGCGGCCAGGACGCGAATTTGACCGTCGGACCAGTCGGCATGCCGTGTGATCAGATAGGCCAGCAGAAGCATTAATCGGCCGGTGGCATCGTTTTGCCACCAGATATCGATACGGGGCTTTTCGGCACCGGGAACCTCCGGCCACCTGTCCTTATCCGTGGCCAGGATAAGGTCGTTGCAGCCCTGGCGGAAGGCTTCACGCAGATGGCGCCCGAAGATGATTTCCTGGAAACCCTGGCCCCCCGAGGTGCGGTTGCCATTCCAATTGAACAGCACCGTATTGGTTTTGAGGGGGCCGATGCCGACGATCTGGGTCAGGTGGTGAACCGCGGTTTCCGTATCTTCGGATGCCACGGCCAGCGGGAAAGCGTTGAAATTGCCATTGGTGATGGCCTGCTGAAGTTCCTGCTGGGCGGTCTCGCGGATGGCCCTGGCCTTCGGGCCATGCCCCTCGATGACCTGGGCCAGGACGGTCAAACCGCTGCCGCCCTCCAGCCAGGCCGCAAGGGTCAGCAGATAGACCAAGTGCTCCGGGCGGTTGTTGAACGCCAGGATATAGGGCCGCCAATCCCTGTGGTGCTCTGGCTCGGCGGCGGCGGCGAACAGGTTGACACGCACCCGCTGGAGATGAAAGCTGCGCCGGCTGTCGGCCCAGCGCGCCGGCCCGGCCGTGCGTTTAACGTACTGAATGACGGCAACCAGCACGGAGATGGCAATCATGCTGGCCTGCCAGTCGACCGCGATCATGACCGCCAGACAGCCGATGGCGCCGGCCAGGCTCAAGCGGGGATGGAAGAGGCGGAAGGTGGGCCGAAACGACGGGCTGGCGGCATGGGCTTCGAAGTAGGTGGCGTAATTCAGGAGGCCGTAGGAAATCAGGAAGAACATGGAAACGATCGGCGCGATCAGATTCAGGTTGCCCAGGGCCACGGTGAGATAGGCAATGGCGCAGGAGAGCAGGACGGCCCGGCGGGGGTTGTTGGCCGGTCCGGCGCCTTGGGCGAACGGGTTGAGCCCGGCGAATATCCGGTCCCCGGCCAGCGATTGCAGGATGCGCGGGCCGCCCATGAACGAGGCCATGGCCGAGGACAGGGTGGCGGCAATCACCCCGGCATCGATGAGGATTCCGAAGCGGGCCACCCGCCGCATCGCGGTGTTGTCTCCCCGCAGGACCGCCTCCGGCAGGACGCCCGCAAAGAGAACCGCCACCGAAAAATACACCAGAATCGAGATCCCCACGGCCATGAATGTTCCTAGCGGGATGCTGCGGCTGGGGTCCCGGAGGTCGCCGGACATGCTGACGCCCTGGGTAAAACCGGTAACCGCCGGGAAGAAAATGGCAAACACGACCCAAAAGGGCTGCGCCCCGGCCGGCGCCTTCCAGTCGAGGACGATCTGCGACGGACGCCAGGCTTCGAGGGCGCCGGCATAGAAAGAGGCCAGGGCAGCCAGCAGCAGGGCCATGACCACGTATTGAAAGCGGGTCGCCCAATCGGCCCCCAGCCAGGCCAGCACGAAAAGGGCCGTTACCGCCAGGGCGGCGGCCAACGGCGGGCCCACCGTCCAGAAGGGCGCAAGCATGACCGCCAGAATCTCACCGAAACCGATGCAGTAAAAGCCGATCGAGATGGATTGGGCCAAAAAAAGGACCAGTCCCAAAGCGCCGCCGAACTCGGGACCCAGCGTACGGGAGATGACATAGTAGTCGCCGCCGCCCTTGACGTTCAGGTTGGTGGCGATGGCCGACAGCGAGAGACTGGTCAGGATCGAGATGGCATTGGCCAGGGCGATGATCGCCAGGGCGCGCGGCAGCCCGGCCTCACCCACCACGTAGCCCAGGCGCAAAAAGAGGATGATGCCCAGAATCGTGAGCACGCTGGGCGTGAATACACCGGCGAAGGTTCCCATGGTGCCGCCCGCGCGAGCGCTGGACGCTGACCTGGTTTCAGGTTCGATTGGCATGGAGAATTTCCGGCTATGCGCTTGGCTGATGCGATGAATGGCGTGGGACGGTTAGAGGCTGGCGGCCCTCTCCCGGCCGAGGTTTTAGCACCATAACCCATCGTTTTGCGGGTGGCAAGGGAGGTGTCGGCGATGGAAAATCGGCTGCGGCCGTTCGGCGGCGTTGATGGCCGGCCGATCAGTCCGTCGCCACCAGGCCCATTTTTTCGAGTTTCTGCAGGATGCGCTCCAGGGTGAAGGGTTTCTTGATGTAGTCGTTGCAGCCCGCGCTGATCGAGGACATGACGGTGGCCTGATCGCCGTGCGCGGTGACCATCAGCACCTTGGCGTACTTGTCTTCCGGGATGGCGTTGCCTTTTTCCAGGTCCCGGATCATTTTGAGCACCGTCGTGCCGTCCATGTCCGGCAGCGAGATGTCGAGTGTGACCAGATCGAAGCGCGCCCCGTTTTCGATGGCTTCGGTAAACGCTCGCACGGCGGTGTTGCCGTTTTCAACGGCGTGGCAGGCGCCAAATTCCCGCAGAATGATCTCCATTTTCCGGCGGCTCACCAGTTCATCGTCGACGATCAGGATTTTCATTGTGCCTGTCCCGTTTGGTGTTCGGTGGTTTGGCGGCTCACATGCTATCGTTCGGACCGGTAGCGCTCGTGCGTATCGATGAAGGCCGCTTCACAGGCCAGGAAAGCGTCCACGACCCGTGGATCGAAATGACTGCCGCGCCCCTCGAGAATGATGCTGCGGGCCCGGTCGTGGGTAAACGGCTCCTTGTAGGGGCGTTTGGAGACCAATGCGTCGTAAACGTCCGATAGGGCGAAGATGCGGCTGGCGATCGGTATGGCCTCGCCTTCCAGACCGTCCGGATAGCCGCTGCCGTCGAACTTTTCGTGATGATGACGGGCGATCTGGGCGGCCACCCGCAGATAGGTGGCTTCCGGCACTTTCTGCAGGGCCTCGAAAAGGGTGTTGAATCCTATGGTCGTATGCGACTTCATGATCTCGAATTCCTTGTCGTCAAGCCGGCCCGGTTTCAACAGGATGTAGTCGGGAATGCCGACTTTGCCGATGTCGTGCAGCGTGCTGGTCAGAAAGATATTCTCCACCAGGGGGCCATCCAGGCCGGCGGGTGCTTCCGGCATCTGTCTCAAGGCCTCGGCCAGGTAGCGGGAGTAATAGCGGACCCGCTCCAGGTGGTTGCCCGTGTCCTCGTCCCGCGATTCGGCCAGCTTGGCCAGGGCAAAGATAACGGTCTCTTTGCTCTGCAGGTTGATGACCCGTTCTCCGGCCTTGACCCGCACCTTGACCTCCCCCTGGTTGAAGGGCTTGCGGATGTAGTCATCGGCACCGGCCTCCATCCCCGCAATCACGTCTTCGATCTCGTTGTTGCCGGTTACAAATATGATGTAGGTATAGTCTTCGCTGGTCACCCCCCGGATTCGTCGGCACAGGGACAGCCCGTCCAGATCAGGCATGTTCCAGTCGGTGATGACGATGCGCGGCCGCTCGGCCTGCCACATCTCCCAACCCTGGACGCCGCCCGCCGCCACCTGCGTCTCATATCCAAGTCCGTTCAACAGCCGATCCATTTTTTGTCGGCTGACCAGTTCGTCGTCCACCACCAGCACCTTCATGGGGTGTTTCCTCCCGCTTGTCTTAGGGCCAGCGTGTCCGCATACGACACCAGGCGCTCAAATTCGGCTGCCACTTGCTCCAGGGCCTGAGGGGCGTCGGTAAGATCACCCGATTGGCCCATGGTTTCCAGCACCAGAGCTGTCTCGGCCAGGGCCGCCGCCGTCAAGTTGGCGGCCCCTCCTTTGATGGCATGTGATTCGGCCGCCAGACGGGCGGCATCGCCGTCGATCAGCGCCTTGTGCATGATCGTGATCTGCCCTTGAACATTGTCGATAAAACCCGCCAGAACATCCATCAGGAAAGCCGCATCATCATCGAACTCCCTCACGGCACGTGCAAAATCCATGGGGGCGCCCCTGTCATCCGCCGGCCGCAACGGCACGACCGGGGCGGGTTGCCGTTCCGGGCCGCCGGGGGGTGCAAGCCACCTTTCAACCAGGGCCAGGAGCTCCTCTTTTTTAAGCGGTTTGGGAAGATAATCGTCGGCACCGGCGCGCAGGCATTTCTCTCGGTCGCCCTTCATGGCGTGGGCCGTCATGGCCACGATGGCCATCCGCGACCGGCCGCTCTCTCCCGCGGCGGCTTGCATTTCCTCGCGCCGGATGGCGCGGGTGGTTTCATACCCGTCCATCACCGGCATCTGCATGTCCATCAGGATTAAGCGGTAATCGCGGCGGGCCACCGCCGCGAGCGCCTCACGGCCGTTTTCGGCCAGATCGACCTCGTATCCAGCCCGATGCAGGTGGCGCAAGGCCACCTGCTGGTTGGTGGGGTAGTCCTCGACGAGCAGGATCCGACCGCGGGCCTTGCGGTTTTCCATAAGCGTGTGGCGGGTCACCAGCTCGCGGGCTTCCGGCCGGGATTCACTTTCAGCCCCCAGCACCAACTTGATGGTCGCCAGGAGTTCTTCGATTTTGACCGGTTTGTGGAGGTATCCGTCAACCCCCAGCCGCCGGCATCTCTCCCCGTCGCCGATGGTGCCCAGCCCGGTCAGCAGAATGATGCGCGTGGCGGCCATGGACGCGTCGGCCCGGATGGCTTCGGCCAGAGCGTAGCCGTCCATGACGGGCATCATGATATCCGAAAGCACCAGATCGATGGGTCGGGATTCAGACACCGCCGCTTTCAGAACAGCCAGCGCCTCGCGGCCATCACCGGCGGCTTGAACGTCACAGCCGTAACGATCGACGTATTCGACGATGATGTCCAGGGCAGCGGCGGAATCGTCCACCACCAGCACCTTGAGCCCGGCGATTTCCTCACGCGCGGGCGACGGCGCCACGGCATCGCCATCCGGCTCCTTGGCCAGCCGGGCGGTAAACCAGAAGGTCGAGCCGCAGCCCTCCCGGCTGGTCAGCCCGATTTGGCCGCCCATCAGTTCGACCAACTGCTTGGAGATGGTCGTCCCCAGTCCGGTGCCCCCGTATTTGCGGGTGGTCGAGCCGTCCGCCTGGGTGAAGCTGTCGAAGATGGCCCTCTGTCGCGCCTCCGGAATGCCGACCCCGGTGTCGGCAACCTCGAAATGGATCGTGGCGTAGCGTGGGCTTTCGCCCACCATGCGGGCGCGGATGATGATCTCCCCGTGCTCGGTGAATTTGAGTGCGTTGCCGGCCAGGTTGTTCAGCACCTGCCGCAGCCGCCCGGGATCTCCGATCAGGCGTGCGGGTACGTCGGGGGCAATGTGGGAAGCAAACTCCAGCCCGTTGTTGCGGGCCCGCATGGCGATGCTGGCGGCCACGTCTTCGATCAGCAGCCGCAGGTCGAAGGCCATGGCCTCCAGGTCCAGCTTCCCCGCCTCGATCTTGGAGAAGTCGAGCACCGCATTGATGATTCCCTGCAGATGGTTGGACTCCTTCTCGATGGTGGCGACGATCGTGCGCTGATCCTCGGTGAGCCCCGACTCCATGGCCAGCTCGGCCATGCCGATGATGCCGTTGAGCGGCGTGCGGATCTCGTGGCTCATGTTGGCCAGGAACTCGCTTTTGGCCACACTGGCGGCTTCGGCCGCAATCTTGGACCGGCGCAGTTCCTGCTCGGCGGTCTTGCGCTCGGAAATGTCGAAGAATACCCCGCTGATGTGTTCGACCTGACCGTCGGTCGTACAGACGATCTGGCCGCGCTCCTGGACCCAGCGGATCTCGCCGGATTTATGCGCGATCCGGTATTCACGCACGTAGGAGCGTTCACCCTTGAGGGCCGCGATGAAACTGGCGCGCACATCCGCGATATCGCGGGAATCGATGATCTCGGGCCAGCGCACGCTGCCGGAATTAAGCTCCGCGGAGCTGTAGCCGGTGACGGATGCGATCTTGTTGTCGTAGAATTCCACCGACCAGTCGGCATAGCCGCGAAAGACGATGCTGGGCAGCGTCTTGAGCAGCAGCCGGTACTCGCGTTCACTATCGCTCAACTCTTGTTGAGCGCGCTTGAGCTCGGTGATATCGACAAAGGTTTCGAGCAGTACGGCCTCCTCGTCGAGTTCGATCCGGATGGCGCTCTTCAAAATGGGCACGGTCTGTCCGTCTTTGGTGATCAACAGGCGCTCGGCCCGGTCCATTTGCTCGTTCAGGTCGAGGACCGGGCAGGCACTTTCGGGCGCCGGGCAGAGGGTCTGATGGCAGACCCGGTCCAGAACCTCCGCATCGGTCGCATAGCCCATCAATCCCAGCGCGGCCCGGTTGGCGTAGCGGATGCGCTTGTCCAGCCCCACGATCAGAACGGCATAGGGCATGGAGTCGAGCATGGTCTGCAATACGGTTCGGGAACGTTCGATCTGCCGGGTCTGTTCGCGTACGCGTTCTTCAAGGTGATCCCGGTGCTGGATGAGCTCCTTTTCGATCTCTTTGCGGTGGGAAATATCGCGGACCACCCCCCGGAAACCGGTGGGCTCACCGTCGTGGTCCCGAATCAGGGTCGCCGAGGTTTCGACATGCAGTACCTGGCCGTCCTGGCGGTGCAGGATGTAATCCACCACTCTCTCGGGCCGGCCCGTCGTAAAAACCCGCTGGAACATCGCAAACGTCGGTTCGATATAGTCGGGGTCGACATATTCCCGGTAGTTCAGACCAATGATCTGGTGCGCGTCATAGCCCAGTAAACGGCACATGGCCTGGTTGCAGAAGGTGATATCGCCCTTCAGGTCGACCTCGAAAAAGGCGTCGTTGATCTCCTCCAGGATACGGCGGTATTTATCTTCGCTCTCCCTGAGCTTTTCCTCCACCGCCCGGTGTGAATTAAGCAGATCGTCAAGGTCAACCTTGATCAGCGTGATGGCGTCCATCACGGGTAAAAAGGGATGATCCCGGGCCACCGCCTCTCTCCGGTTGAGCCCTTTGCAATCCCATTTGATGCCGCCGATAAAGTGCATCAGTTCTTCGACGTAATCCTGGACACGCGGTGAGGACAGGCAAGGGCCTTCGGCCGTGAGGTTGGCCGCGGGCATCTTTGCGCCGGCACACGCTGCCTGATCCCGATCGATGATCGCCAGCGCTTCCTCACGGGTTTCCGCCAGGCGAATATCGAAGGGCACGAAGTCGGCTGCCATCAGGATGGCGGCACGCAGAAGCCGGCTGGCCCCGTAGGTGACACAGGCCCTGAAGGGGAAGTCCTGGTGCAGGGCTTTGAAAGCGGCCAGATGCCGTCGGCGGGTTTTGAGATTCTGGACGCTGGTTCCTGCGACGTCGTGAAGCGTATAGAAGGACGCCCCGGGCCCGAGGGATCGCACGGCCTCGCGCTGGGCTTCGAACAGGGGATCGATATAGGCTTCTTTCAGGACCCCCCGGCTGACCACATGCACGATGTGGTCGTTCAATACTTCCACACGGAAGGTGAAATCATCGAATGCGAGGTCTCGCCGAAAGGCGTCCGCCGTCGACCGGCCGCGGTCAAAGGGTCGGGATGACGGAGCGGAGGGTTTATGGGACAAATCCAGTCCCAGCAGGGTCGCGCCACGCTTGAGTGCGGCCGCGTAGTTGTCTTGGAGTTCGACGGGAAACTTGACGAGGTGCAGCGCCCGGCCCAGGCGAATGCTGAGATTCATCTGGAAGGTGGTGTTGTAAAAGAGGATGGCCTTCAGGTGTTGGTGCTGTTGCCGGAAAAAATCGATATAGATCTTGCGTGCTCCGGATTCGGCGCCCTTGAGTTCGGAATAGTCCTCCAGAACCACGTATTTGTGATCCTTATGCGGTTTTTGGGCAAAAAGCGCCGCCATGATGTCACAATAGCGCCTGACGCCCTCGATGTCCGTGTACCCGATGGCCTTGGTGGTGATCAGGGCGTCGGCCATGATGCCGGTGGTGTAGGCATGCTGATCGGACACATACAGCCCGTCCGGCGGCCGCCGGATCGGCCAACCGGTTACCGGACAGGCGGGCTGGTTCCGGTGGATCGCCTTGATGGTTTCAACGGATTGCATCCGCACCTCGAGGCCGGGTGACGCTTGCCGTCGGACCCGGCGGTCTGCCTGGGGTTTTCAAAGGCCCACCGCCCGCGCCATGTGAACCGGACGACAGGGCGCCGCATCGAACCCCTTGAAATCGGTTTGCACTCGCCTGAAAACGTTCGAATTGCACCAAAGGGACTATCGGTAGGACCTGGGAAACCCTTGAGGACTAATTGCTCGGCTGGAAGGGCCTGCAACGGCGCGGGCGATTCAGCTTCAAGGCGCCGAACCGACGGGCTATTCCGAGTCAGACAGGGATGATCCGTCTTGATCGTTGCCGGGTGTTTGCGGTCGAAATTCCTCGGGATAGGTGCGAATGTGGAGATCCTGCTGGGGAAAGGCGATCTCGATGCCCAGTTCGCGGAAGCGCCGGTCGATGTCGAAGCGGATCGCGCTGGGGACGGTCCAGTAGTTATCGACGTCCACCCAGATGCGCAGGCGAAAAAGCAGGGCGCTGGGCCCATGATCGACGAAAATGACATCCGGCCGGGGGAACTTCAGACACCGTTTACGCGCCTTGACGATTTCAAGAAGGGTTTTCTCAACCAGTTCCGTGTCCGACCCGTAGGCCACCCCCACCTCGATATGGCGGCGCATGCGCCTGTCCTTGAAGCTCCAGTTGGTCACGCGCTGGCTGATGAATTCCGAGTTGGGGATGATTACCGCGGCGTTGTCGAAAGTCTGTACCACGGTCGAGCGCACGTTGATCTTCTTGACCTCGGCCCAGAGGCCGCCCACCTCGACATAGTCCCCCACCTGGATGGGGCGCTCGAAGAGCAGGATCAGGCCGCTGATGAAATTATTGAAAATGTTCTGCAGCCCGAACCCGATCCCCACACTGAGCGCGCCGAAGACCACGGCCAGCGAGGTGGCATCGACCCCAATCACGGCCAGGGCCAGCAGGAGGCCCAGTCCCCAGCCCAGATAGCTCGATATCGTGAGGATCGAATCCTTGAGGCCGCGCTCCAGCGACCTGTTTTCCAGGATTTGATAGTTGATCAGCGCACGGCCCAGGCGCACGCCCAGGTAGGTCAGGTAAACGATGACAATGGCCAACAGGATACCCTTTATGTTGAGATTGACTTTCCCGATGGCCACGGTGTGTTCGATAAATTTTCCCAGCTGGGCCTGCAGATAACCACCGCTGTCCCAGGCGTATAGAAGACCGGCCGCCAGGATGATCATCCAGATAAATCGAATCAGCTGAATCATGGACCAGCGCCACGGATGGGTGTTGCCGACGATGTGGTTTTCGTCCGCGGCGGCGGCCTGCGCTTTGTGGTCGAGGTGCCATTCGCGGATGGCGTTCAGGCTGATCCAACCCCAGAAAAGCAGGACGATGGTGCTGACCCAACCCGCGAACCAGTGGTCCGCCAAACGGTTGTAGCCCAGCAGGCTGAGAGCCAGACTCCCGCCGATGATCAGGTAGCTTCCCCCTCGCAGCATCGCCGTTCTTCTGGGGTCGGGGGCGGCCTGTCCCTCGCGCACCCCTTCCGCCACGGCCGTCTCGGTCTGCCGCCAGAACAGGACAAACCAGATAAGATAGGCTGAAACGACGATGTCCCATACCAACCCGGTAAGCAGGCTGTCGATCCCGACGATCCACTTGACGATGACAAATACAATGGTGGCGACGCGAAAAAGGCGGAGCAGGCGCGTCAGACGCCGGGTCACAAAATTCCGAAGCACCGTCGGGGTGCCGCTGGCACCATGCTTGAGATAATCCACCCCCCAGCGGGTGATGAGCAGAACCACGAAAACCTCGAACAGCAAACGGCCCAGGCCGATACCGAATAGCGTCCACTGCAAATAGGTGTAGACACCGAAGAGGACGGTCATCCCCAGGTAGGTCAAAGAGCGGCGCAGCAACAGAAGCCCCAGGCAGCGAAAGTGCCAGCTCGGCCCCTCGCACCGGATTTCAAGACGCCGTATGTGGGTACGACCCCGGCCCTGGAGGGCCAAAACCGCAACCAGCAGGGCCAGAAAAATACCCCAGGTTTTGAGACCGCTGATTCTGATCTGGCTCCATAGGGTTGCCCAGGCCAGCGGGTTGAAGACCATCTGAATGCGGCCCGCGAGCGAACGCCAAGCCTCCTGCAGGGACGACCATTTGAAATACCCCAGAGGATCGGTGCGAGAATAAAAGGACGCCTTTTGCCGTGATTCAAGCTGGGCGGCAAGCTGAGCGGCAATCTTTTTCTTCTCCTCGACGGCCGTCGTCATTCGTGCCAGCAAATCACCGGAAGTCTCCAGATAGCGATTCCCAAGCTTGTTCTTGGTGTCCAGAATCTGCAGCAGTTCGCGGGCCTTGGCTTTCAGCTGTTGTTTCTCCGCAGCGGAGAACTGCGCTTCGTCAATATTGACGATCTGCTGCTCGGCCAGGGCACGACGGTCGTTGGAAGCCTGGACCATGCGCGTGATCGCCTCATGCCGCTTCTGAAAGGCTTCCAGACGTTCGGCCAGGGTCTTGGATGCCAATCGGTTTTCTGTGAGGGCCTTCTCCAGTTCTTCGGGGGGCGACTGGGTGGCCAGCAGCAGCTGTCCGTGGGCCGCATTCTGGCTTTCATACGTCCTGATTTCGGTTCTGATTGCGGTTTCGAAGGTATTCAACTGCTTCAGTTGGGCTTCCAGGTCCGCCAGTTCGGCCTGATTGCCGGATAGGGCCCGATTGACGGCGTCTTTCAGCTGCTGAGCGGAAATCAATGCTTCCGGAGCGCCGGGCTTTTCCTCCTGGGCCATGGCCAGAGAGCCCAGAGCCGTGATGGTGATTGCAAGCACCAGGGTGAACAGAAGGAGGACCGCCCAAAGGGGGCTGGTTCCCGGAATCTGTCGTCGGTGGGTCTGCTTCGAGCTGCAGGTTGTCTCGCGGTTTGGCATAGGGATCCCCGAAACAGGTAAGAATAATTTCAAGGGTTTATTAACAAAGGCTCAGTTGGGAAATATTGGCTAAAGCGAATGGGAAGTCAAGCCTGCCTTCAGTTGATCCGGTTTTTGCCCTTGTAATCGCACCATTTTTGCCCTTGTAATCGCACCACTGGATTAGTGGATTCACCAGTCCTGAAATCGCCTCGGGTTCGTAGCCAAACCATCTTGACAGAAAGACCCCAATGGTTAGAATAATTTCAAATTTCTTTGTAATTCTTATGACTTGTGTGTTTTTTTATTTTCATCCGACCAGGGGGAGCTCGTCATGACCATCATCAAATGGAGCCCGGCCCGGGAGATCGCCAGCTTGCAGCAGGGCATCAACCGCCTGTTCGAAGACGTTTTTTCGCAATCCGGGGACTACGATAGCGAGAGCATGGGGGCCTGGCGCCCGCCGGTGGACATCATTGATACGGAGCCGGCCATCGTTATCTTCGTCGAGATACCCGGGGTCGACAAGGCGGCCGTCAACATCGAGGTCAAAGAAAACGTCCTGTCGATCAGCGGCGAGCGTAGCGTCGACAACACCGTGGGCCAAGGAAGTTATATGCGCAGCGAACGCGTTTTCGGAAAATTCGCCCGTTCGTTCGCCCTGCCGTCGATGATCCCCACCGAAAAGATCAAAGCCAACTTCAACGACGGCGTCCTCAAAATCACCATTCCCAAACCAGAAGCCGGGCAGCCTCGCAAAGTTCCCATCAACGTCGAATAGCTGCCGGTCCGGCGGCGCTTGTCCGGATCAAAAAAGGGCCCTGCCACGGGTCACAGGGCCATCAATATCACCAACGGTCGTTTCCGGCGCCGAGGACTGGACCTGCTGGGCGCCCAGCTCGGCGCTGCAGGCGCTATTGCGCTAACTTCGCTTCCCGCCACAATGAAGCCGATAGATGAGCCTTTGATGATAACGATGAGATATGTATTCATGCAGGGGAAAAGGCAATGAAAGTGTATTCGACAATTCTCAGATGCAAGGCGTTAGCGATAGTCGTCAGTGTGTCATTGTTCGTCTTCCCCGCGACCGTGTTTTCGCAGGAGTTTACCACTCCCGAAGCACTGTTGGATGCATGGACGAAACTAATCACGCGTGATTGCGATCTGGAATGCTCGAGAAGACTTGCAAGTATGTATAGTCAGCAAATCCTGCAATTGAATAAAGATGCCCTTGTTCGCACACTGCGCTATAGTCCTGATCGGACTAACGATGCGCTTATCTTATTCGGGAAAGACATTGGCCAAAAAGAACTGGTACAAATGTCACCAACCGATGTTTTTGCCCACCAACTCTTATACAGGGACCAGTCGATAGATGATGCGTATCGATACGCGCAAGCAGAGGTTCTCAGCTCGAAATACATATCCCCAAATGAAGTGGAGGTTGTATTGCGCCGGAGCGGACTTCCGGCCGCACCCAAGATGACGGAATTAGAAACAATCCGACTCGTTAAGGAGGGTGGGGAGTGGAAGATAGGGTACTGAGAACCGGAATTAAGCCTTGGCGCAGCTGGAAACGAAACGATACGGATTCTTGATATCGTGCCGTTTAAGCATCCATCATGAAGCGTGCCGGAGCATCACAAAAAGATGCAACACCGGCCATGGATTTCGCGAAATCCCCGGTCGCCACCCTGCTAAAGGATAACCCCCCGCCGGCAATCCGATTGGGCACCGCAGGTGTAGCTCCCGCTACGTCGAGGAGCGGCGGGAGTCGCGAACGCCGCGTGGCGTCGATAAATGCCGCCTGTGGGCGCCAACCATAGTACCCGATGCCAGGCGGTAGATTTTGCTGCCCTGCAAGGCCGCAGCTGTCTTCGCACCCGCAGGCGTAGCCCGGCTACGTCGAGGATTGCGAAGCAGTGAGAACGCCGCATGGCGTTGAAAGATGCCGCCTGGAGTTGAAAACGTCAAATGCCCGTTCACAGGTGGTAGATTTCATCGCCAGGCAAGGCCGCAGGCGACCGACGCCCGCAGGCGTAGCCTACGCTACGTCGAGGACTGTCGGGAGTCGAGAACGCCGCATGGCGCTGAAAGATGCCGCCTGTGAATGGGCATTACACGACGCCCTGGTCAAGCATCGCATCCACCACCTTCGTAAAGCCGGCGATATTGGCCCCCATCATGTAGTTGCCGGGGTGGCCGTACTCGGCGGCGGCGTCCAGGCAGGTGGCGTGAATGCTCTTCATGATCTGCTGCAGGCGATTGTCCACTTCCTCCCGCGGCCAGCTGAGGCGCATGCTGTTCTGGGCCATCTCGAGCCCGGAAGTCGCCACCCCGCCGGCATTGGCGGCCTTGCCCGGGGCGTAGAAGATCTGGTTGTCGATAAATACGTTGATGGCTTCCGGCGTGGAGGGCATGTTGGCGCCTTCGCTCACGAGTTTGACGCCGTTGTTGATCAGGTTCTGGGCGTCCTTGGCGTTGATCTCGTTCTGGGTGGCGCTGGGAAAAGCGCAATCGGCCTTGTGGTCCCAGAGGGGATTGTGGTCCAGGGCGGCGTCGGCTTCGGCGTAGACCGCCTCGGGGAATTTCTCCGTGTATTCCTTGATGCGGCCGCGGCGCACGTTCTTGAGGCGTTTGACGAATTCGAGTTTGCCGGAATCGATGCCGGCCTCGTCGTAGATGTAGCCGGCGGAATCGGAAAGGGTGACCACCCGACCGCCCAGGTCGAGGATCTTTTCGGTCGTGTACTGG
>JASJCV010000078.1 GCA_030065275.1 Desulfobacterales bacterium
CACCATCGGGGATGAGATCACCGTCAAGATCCTCAACCTGGACCTCGAGAAGGAGCGCGTGTCGCTGGGCATGAAACAGCTCAGCGAGGATCCCTGGACACACGCGGCCGAAAACTATCCCGTGGGGACCCACGTGGTGGGCCGCGTCGTGAGCCTCACGGACTACGGCGCCTTTGTAGAACTGGAGGAAGGCATCGAGGGGCTGATTCACGTGTCCGAGATGTCCTGGACCCGCAAGGTGCGCCATCCCTCCAAGGTCGTTTCCATCGGCGAAGAAGTGCAGGCCGTGGTGCTCGATATCAAACCCGACAGCCGGCGCATTTCCCTGGGGATGAAGCAGGTCAAGCCCAACCCCTGGGATGTCATCGCCGAGAAATATCCCGTGGGCACCACCATCGAAGGGCGCATCAAGAATATTACCGACTTCGGTCTCTTCATCGGCATCGACGAGGGGATCGACGGCCTGGTGCACATCTCCGACATCTCCTGGACCAAGCGCATCAAACATCCGTCCGAGATCTACAAGAAGGGCGACACGGTGCAGGCCATCGTTCTCGATATCGAAAAAGGCAACGAGCGCTTCTCTCTGGGCATCAAGCAACTGGCGGACGATCCCTGGAAGACCGTGGCCGAACGTTACGAGGTCGGCAAGGAAATCACCGGAACGATCACCAATCTCACGGATTTCGGTATTTTCGTCGAGCTGGAGGAGGGCATCGAGGGGCTGATCCATGTTTCCGAGATCAGCAAGGAAAAGATCAAGACGCCGGTCGGGATGTACAATATCGGTGACGTCATCACCGCGAAGGTGATGAACATCAACAGCGACGAGCGGCGGATCGGACTTTCCATCAAGCGCCTGGAGATGGAAGACGATCAGTCCCTTTTGAGTGAATACGTCAGCAGTATGAAGCCGGCGACCTCCACCTTCGGTGAAATTCTGCGGGAGAACCTCCAGGAAAAACTCAACGAAGTCGAGCAGCAGGAGCCGCCTTCAACCGAAGACGACCCCCCCAAGAGCGAATAATTCCGATGTCCGGGACCCGGGCGGGCCCGAGCCCCGGACATCGGCTGTTACGCAAGACACCCCGCCGGTTGCCGGCCTTTCCAGGCCAGACCGGCGTTGCTTTCGTGTCGGTGCGGGCTGGGCGGCCGCCGGCTCGAGCGTACCCCCGCAACGTTTCAATCGCATTGACCCGATAGAAGGGCGATCACCATGTTTTCGCGTCGACACCCCTTGTTGTTCTCTTTCCTGATTTTTTCCGGTATAGCATCCATCACGCTGGTGGCGGTAGCGGTGATCATCGCCGCGGGCCCCGGGATTTCGGAATACGAGATCATGGGCGGGGCCGAAGGCGGTGAGCAGGTGGGGGTCGTCGAGGTTCGGGGGGTGATTGCCGACGCCAAGGATACCATTCGGCAGCTGAGGCGTTTTCGCGATGACGACAATATCCGGGCCATTGTCCTGCGGGTCGATTCGCCCGGCGGCGTGGTGGGGCCCTCCCAGGAGATTAATCGCGAAATCGCCAAGACACGCCAGGTCAAGAAGGTCGTCGCCTCCATGGGGGCCGTGGCGGCCTCGGGGGGCTACTACGTGGCCGCCTCCGCCGATGGTATCATCGCCAATCCGGGCACCATCACCGGCAGCATCGGGGTGATCATGGAGTATACCAATTTCAAGGAGCTTCTCGCTAAAATCGGACTCACACCGGTCGTGATCAAGAGCGGCGATTTCAAAGACGCGGGCTCCCCCGTCCGCGATATCACACCCGCAGAAGAAAAATACCTGCAAGCCTTTGTGGAGGAACTCCACGAGCAATTTGTGGCCGCCATTGCCGAGGGCCGCCAAATGGAGATCGAGGCCGTCCGTAAACTCGCCGACGGCCGCATCTACACGGGCGCCGACGCCAAATCCCTCGGGCTGGTTGATCGCATCGGCAACCTGGAAGACGCCGTGCAGTGGGCTGGGGAACTGGCGGGTGTCGAGGGTGGCGTCACCGCCGTATACATCCCGGCCCGTAAGACCTCGCTCCTGCAACTGCTTGGCGAGGCCACGCTGCGCGACCTCCTGGGGCGCGTGTCGCACCCCGAGTGGACCGCCGGCTACATCTATAGGCCTTCCCGTAACTGAGCCCTGCGCCCCGGGCGGCGGTTTGGCGACCGTTCGCGCCTTCTTCTTTTACCGCAGAAAACGAACACCGAATATTTCAGGTCCCGGGTTGATGGTGCCCGCCAACCTCCGGGTGGGCCGGCCTCCGTTATGATTCCTGCGCATGGAAAGCCATAGAAAGTTCTGGGTTTTAGGTTCCAGGTCGATCGGGTCCAACCGATTTTAACCCCGAACCTATAAACCAACAGAATTGCTAGCCGCCTCCTTCATTGGAATCGGGGCAATTTTGAATATAAATCCCGGTCTTTCGCAGGGGTGTTTCGGGGCGGGTTACTCGAAAAGGCTGACATCGCCGGCGCCGCGGCGGATGATGTCGGGGATATCGTCGATCAGGGCGATGACGCTCGACGGGTTGCCCGAAACCGGACCACTGTCGACCACGACATCCAGGCGGCGGCCGAAGTGGTCATGGATCAGGGAGGCATCGTCGAATATCGTGCCGTCGGGCCGGGTGGCGCTGGTGGTCAGGACGGGGTTGCCCAGCTCGTGCACCAGGGCCAGACAGAAGGCATGGTCCGGTACCCGGATGCCGGCCGTCTTGCGCCGGGTCAGCATCATTTTGGGGACCTCACGCGATCCTTCGAGAACGAATGTATATGGGCCCGGCAAAAGCCGTTTCATGGTCTTGTAGGCGTAGTTGGACACCTTGGCATAACGGCTGATGTTTTTGAGATCCGAGCACATGAAGCTGAACGGCTTCTTTTTGTCCCGCTGCTTGAGCTGGTATATCTTTTCGATGGCCTTTTTATTCGTGATGTCGCAGCCGATGCCGTAGACCGTATCGGTGGCGTAGGCGACAACCCCCCCCGCCTTGAGGATCTGGGCCACGCGCCCCACGAGGCGCAGCTGCGGATTGTGGGCATTGATGTTCAGGAGCATGGGACCGTCGCGCGTTTGGGGTCTTCCAGCGCACAACGTCCGACGGTCTCACGTATTGCCCGGGGTGATCCCCCGCCGGGGTTGGCCTGTGCGTTGAAAATGAAATGATTTGGCCATTTTGCAAAGAGCCATCAATATATCGGGCCTTTGGGGTTGTCAAGCCGCCAAAAAATGGATTGCGTATCATCGACCCTTTTGTTAAGGAGGCGGGCAAAATTTCAAACCTTCCCATCGCGAGCACCAACGATTTTATTAACCATTGGGCCGAACCCCCGCCGCCCGAAGTTTGGAGGTATCATGATCGAGATCAGCCCGGAAGAAGCCTATTCTTTCGACGACGTGCTGCTGCTGCCCAATTATTCCGACGTCGTGCCCAAGGATGTGACGGTCGGAACGCGTCTGACCCGTAATCTGCACCTCAACATCCCGCTGGTCAGTGCGGCCATGGACACGGTGACCGAAGCGGATACGGCCATTTGCATGGCCCGCGAAGGCGGCATCGGCTTCATTCACCGCAACATGAGCGTCGTCAGCCAGGCCCGGGAGGTGGACAAGGTCAAGAAATCCGAGAGCGGCATGATCGTCGACCCGGTCACCATCGCCCCCGAGCGTCCGGTGCACGAAGTTCTGGAAGTGATGGCCAGCTACCGGATCTCGGGTGTGCCCGTGACACGGGGGGACAAACTGGTGGGGATTGTCACCAACCGCGATCTGCGTTTCGAGACCAACCTCGACCGCCCGGTATCCGAGGTGATGACCAAGGATCGTCTGGTAACGGTATCCGAAGGCATCACGCTGGAGGAATCCAAAAAGCTCCTCCACAAGCACCGGATCGAAAAGCTATTGGTGGTGGATGCCAACGGCCGGCTGGCCGGCATGATCACCATCAAGGACATCGAGAAAATCAAGAAGTATCCGAACGCCTGCAAGGACAGCCTCGGGCGCCTGCGCTGCGGGGCGGCCGTCGGCGTCGGGCCCGACATGCAGGCGCGTACCCAGGCCCTGCTCGAGGCCGGAGCGGACGTGATCGTGATCGACACATCCCACGGCCATTCCAGGAACGTCATCGAGGCGGTCAAGACCCTCAAGGCGACGTTTGACGGGGTCGAGCTCATCGCGGGCAACGTCGGCACCGCCAAGGGAGCCGAAGACCTCGTGGCCGCCGGGGTGGACGGCATCAAGATCGGCATTGGACCGGGATCGATCTGCACCACGCGGATCGTGGCCGGCATCGGCGTACCGCAGGTCACCGCCATCCTCAACTGCCGTGAGGTGGCCGTTAAAACCGGCGTGCCGCTGATTGCCGACGGAGGGATCAAATATTCCGGCGACCTCGCCAAAGCGCTGGGGGCCGGCGCCCACGTGGTGATGATCGGCGGGTTGTTCGCGGGCACCGAGGAAAGCCCGGGCGAGACCATCCTCTATCAAGGGCGCAGCTACAAGGTCTACCGCGGCATGGGCTCGCTGGAGGCCATGAAAAAAGGCAGCAAGGACCGCTACTACCAGTCGGACGACGAGGCCGCGGACAAACTCGTCCCCGAGGGCATCGTGGGCCGTGTACCTTACCGGGGCCAGCTCTCGGCCAATATCCACCAGCTGATCGGCGGGCTCAAGGCCGGCATGGGCTACGTCGGCTGCCGCACGCTCGAGGAACTGCGTGAAAAAGCGCGCTTCGTGAAAATATCCGCCGCCGGACTGCGTGAAAGCCACGTCCACGACGTTATCATCACCAAGGAGGCGCCCAACTACCGGGTTGAATAACCGCCGCTTGCTTTTCAATCCCTCGTTGTGTTGGGGCCAAGCCCCGCCGGTGGGCACATCGTCCGGCGGATTTCCGTATCACCCCCGCCTGCGGGCGTGTCGGTCGAGCCGACACGCCCGGCGGGTGAATGCCATATCAGGAGACGCAAACCCATGGTTTCCGCTGCGACCGATTTTGTCCACCTGCACGTCCACACCCAGTACAGTCTGCTGGACGGCGCCATCCGCATCGATCCGCTCATTGACCAGGCCAAGGCCTACGGGATGGAGGCTGTCGCCATCACCGATCACGGGACGATGTTCGGGGTGCTGGAGTTTCACGAAAAGGCCAAGAAGGCCGGGCTGCGACCGATCATCGGCTGCGAGATCTACGTGGCCCCGCGAACCATCCGGGACAAGACCCCCGAAGACGCCAAGGGGCTGACCCACCTTGTTCTGCTGGCCGAAAACCAGGAGGGCTATCGCAATCTCTGCAAATTGGCCTCCATCGCCCAGATCGACGGCTTCTACTACCGGCCGCGGATCGACAAACAGCTGCTGGCCGAGTACAGCCGTGGGCTGATCGGGCTGACCGCCTGCCTGCATGGTGAGATTCCCATGCACATCAAGGCCGGACGGATCGAGCAGGCCGACGAGGCCGCCCGCTGGTACCGGCAGGTCCTGGGGGAAGACAATTTTTTCCTGGAGGTCCAGAACAACGGCATCCCCATCCAGGAAACCGTCAACGCCGCCCTGCGCGACATGAGCGCCCGGCTCGATATTCCGCTGGTGGCCAGCAACGATTGCCACTACCTCCAAAAGGAGGATGTGCGCGCCCACGACGTTCTGCTCTGTATTCAGACCGGCAAGACCGTGCATGAGACCAACCGCTTCAAATTCTCCACCGACCAGCTTTATTTCAAGGCACCCGATGAGATGGCGTCCTATTTTCGGGACTATCCCGGGGCCATTACCAATACGGCGGCCATTGCCCGGCGGTGTGCCTACGAATTCGATTTCTCCTATCATTTTCCCCAGTTCGCCCCCTCGGCCGAAAAGACGACCGAAGATATCTTCGATGAGACGGTCCGCGCGGGTTTCAGGGAGCGGATGGCCAAAATCCGCGAAAAGCATCCGGACATCGACCCCAAGGCCTATGCAGACCGGCTGGAGTACGAAATATCCGTGATTCGGGAAATGGGGTTTACGGGCTATTTTCTGATCGTGGCCGACTTTATCCGCTTTGCCAAGGAAAACGGGGTGCCGGTCGGCCCCGGGCGCGGCTCGGCGGCTGGCAGCATGGTGGCCTATGCCATGGGCATCACCGATCTGGACCCGATCGAACACGGGCTCATCTTCGAGCGCTTCCTCAACCCGGCCCGCATCAGCATGCCGGATATCGACGTGGACTTCTGCATCAACGGCCGCGAGAAAGTGCTCGATTACGTCAGCGAGAAATACGGCGGCGGCGACTACGTGGCACAGATCATCACCTACGGAAAGCTCAAAACCCGGGCGGTCATTCGGGATGTGGGCCGGGCGCTCGACATTCCGCTCAAAGAGGTGGACACGATCGCCAAGATGGTGCCCGACGTGCTCAATATCAAGCTGGACGAGGCCATCGACCAGGAACCCAAGTTCAACGAACTGGCCGCCGCGCGCCCCGAAATCGATGATTTGCTTAAAATCTGTCGCGTGCTCGAGGGGCTGCCGCGGCACGCTTCGACCCACGCCGCCGGGGTCGTCATCGGCGACAAACCGCTGGTGGAATACCTGCCGCTCTACCGGGGAAAGAAGGGGGAGGTCGTCACCCAGTTCGACATGAAGCACGTCGAGCTGGCCGGACTGGTCAAATTCGATTTTCTGGGGCTGCGCAACCTGACGGTGATCGAGAACACCCTCAAACTCATCGCGGCCCAAGGGCAGTCCGTGCCCGACATGGTCAACATCGGCCTTGACGATCAGGAAACCTTTACCCTCCTGTCGCGCGGCGACACCACCGGGGTCTTCCAACTGGAGAGCTCCGGCATGAAGGATCTGCTGGTGCGCCTCAAGCCGGCGAGCTTCGCGGACATCACCGCCCTCGTTGCGCTCTACCGGCCGGGGCCTCTGGACAGCGGCATGGTGGACGACTTCGTCGAGCGCAAGCACGGCCGCAAGGCGGTCGAATACCTGCTCCCCGAACTTGAGCCGATCCTGGAGGAAACCTATGGCGTAATTCTCTACCAGGAGCAGGTCATGAAGATCGCGGCTGTTCTGGCCAACTACACCATGGCCAAGGCCGACGACCTGCGCAAGGCCATGGGCAAGAAGATCCAGGCCAAAATGGCCGAGCACCGGGAGTTCTTCATGGCCGGGGCGTCCGAAAACGCGATCGACCCGGACAAGGCCGGGACGCTTTTCGATCTGATGGAGAAGTTCGGCGGCTACGGCTTCAACAAATCCCACAGTGCGGCCTACGCCCTGATCGCCTATCAGACGGCCTATCTCAAGACGCACTACCCGGTGGAATTCCTGGCAGCGCTTTTAACCAGCGAAATGCAATCCACCGACGGCGTGGTCAAGTTCATCGCCGAGTGCCGCAGCCACGGCATCGACGTGCTGCCGCCCAACGTCAATCAAAGCGGGACCAGCTTCGTCGTGGACGAGGGGCGGATTCGCTACGGATTGGTGGCCGTCAAGAACGTGGGCGAGGCGGCCATCGAGGCCATCGTGGCGGAACGGGAGGCCAACGGCCCCTTTGCGTCGCTCTTCGATTTCTGCTCCCGCGTCGATCTGCGGCGGGTCAACAAGCGTGTCGTCGAGAGTTTGATCACCTGCGGGGCGTTCGACACCACGGGCGCCAAACGCTCCCAGATGATGGCCGCCCTCGAAGATGCCCTGGAGTACGGCCAGCGGGTCCAGAAGGAAAAGGCCGATCCCCAGATGGGACTCTTCGGTACGGTGGAATCCGCTCCGACGCTGAACGCACCGGAGCTGCCGCCGATCGAGGAATGGGAGGCGCGCCACGCGCTGGCCCAGGAAAAGGAGTCGCTGGGGTTTTACCTGAGCGGCCATCCCCTGGACCGCTATCTGGAGACCATTGAAAAATTCACCAATGCCGGCGCCATCTCCATCAAGGAACTGCCGGACAAGGCCGCTGTGCGCATCGGCGGCCTGATCAGCGGGGTTCGCCAGTTGCGAACCAAGCGTGGCGATCAGATGGCCTTCGTCCAGATCGAAGACCTCCAGGGCACCACCGAGCTGATCGTCTTCCCGGACAGCTACCGGGATTGCGAGGAACTGCTGGTCGAAGACAAGCCCGTTCTGGTGCAGGGCCAGGCCCAGAGGGAAGAAAACGCCGTGCGCGTGGTGGTCGAGAAGATGATCGCCATGGAGCGGGCCGAGGAGACCTGGACCGCCAGCGTCCACATCACCCTCGACACCGACCGGGTCGACTCGGAGGCGCTCAATCGGCTGCATCAGGTGCTGCGCCATCACGGCGGTAACTGCCGCACGTTTCTGCACCTGGTGGACCCACGCCAAAACGAAACGATCATCGCCACCGAAGCGTTGCAGCTCAAGGCCGGCGCGGCTCTGGACCGGGAAGTCAGCGCCCTTTTGGGCTATGCGGCCGTGCACACACGGTGCTCGCCGGTGGCGTCCGCCAACAGCAACCACCGCGGACGCCGTGCCTATCGCCGTTGATGATCCGCCGTCCAGACCACTGGAAAACGTCCTGTTCGCATCGGTGCCGTATCGGCGCCCGGCCTGCTGCCTGGCGCGCGGGCCTTATCGCTTAGCGGTTGCCGGAGGCCGCGCTTGGCGGGGGGCGGGCTCCTGGCGTCGGTCGGCCGACAGCCGGGCCTGGGTCTCACGAAAAGCCCGCTGGGCCTGCTCCTGGAGACATTGCGTCCGCCCCTCGTAACGCGGCGAGAAGTGAAAGACGGTCATGCGCTTGACCCCGGCCTGCGCCGCCAATGCCCCCGCCTGACCCGCCGTGAGATGGTTTTTCTGCCGCGCGATCGCGCGGTCTTCGTCCAGAAACGCGCCTTCAACAAAGAGATGGTCGGCATCGCGGGCCAGCGCCTTGATCCGGCGGGCGTTTGCTTCGTGAAAACCGACATCGGCCACATAGGCAATCTTCTGCCCCGGCGTGATAGCGGCAATCCGTGCGGCCAGCGCGCCCAGCGGATAAGTCCGCGTGCGGCCGGGCCGGTCGCCGCACGGCGCCTCGATCAGCCGGTCGGGGGGCGCCTGGGCGTATAGCGCCTGTTTGAAAACCTGGAGCCAGGGCCCGGTGGTTAACCCCATGGCGTCCAGTTCCCGACGGATGATATTGATGTGGAAGCGCTCCTGCAGGCTGAAGCCGAGACAGGGAATACCGTGGTCCAGAATGGCGGTATGCACTTGCAGGGAAGGTTCCTCCAGCAGTGGCCCTCCGGCAGGGAGGTGGCGTGGCGGTTGTTGCGGACGAAAACCGTCGCGACAGTCAAAGGTTTGCTGGAGGCGTTCATGCGGCCCGACCTCGGTGACCACCAGCTGGAGGGATTCCTGATAAGTGGAAACCAGATTCCAGGTGTAGGCCGCGAGTTTACCCTCGACATTGGCCAAAAAACCCTCGGGACCGAAAAGGCCCAGCGTTTTGGAGCGACCCAGGCAGAGACGCAGGAGGTGGTCCAGCCCGCAGAAGTGATCCATATGCGTATGGGTCACGAAAACGTGGCTGATGCGCAGGATTTCCCGGGCGGAAAGCGGGTCGATGCCGCCGAGGTCGAAGAGCAGTGCGCGCCTGTCAAATGCCAGAGGGACATACAGCCCGGGATCGCCCAGCGGATTGTTGACCAGGCGAGGGTGAAAGCGCGGACGCATGCTTCACGGGAGATGCTTTTGGACTTGGGTATTGATGCAGGCGTAGATTTCTTCGTCAGAACCGTAGATATCGACCGTGTCCTTGTGATCGATGACGGTTTCGAGGACGAAAGCCGTCACGTAGATGCTCACGATATGGGGCTGGGTCACGAGGTTGCGGTAGGGGGCGATCCGGTAGTCGATGTCAAAGTCGTCCGCCCGGGTGATCTTGTCCAGGCAGTCCAGGATCTGCTCCTCGAGCCCGTTTTTGTTCGTGGTTTCGACCAGGCGCTCTTCCACAAGCTTCATGGCGATTGCGTTGGAAAGAGCCTCGATGCAATCCGGTATGGCGTTCAAGGCGCGCCGCCGGGCATACTCCTTGGACGATTCGATTTTGGACAGAATGCTCGATTCGCGTGTACTGGGTCGGAATACTTTGGCCATCATTTTCTCCCGCGGAACGCCCGGCACCTGTTGGCCGGAATTTTATCAACTTGCAATCATAGGGCCAACATTAAGGATTTGCAATAAAAAAAGTCGGCTGATCGCTCTTAACGCGATTGCACGCTTTCAAGCCCGGGTGGCGATGACGTGAAGCTGGTGGCCGTCGGCCCCGTTCCAGGTATGACGGCGGACGTGGAAGGCGATCCGCTGAAGCCGGTCCGGAAGCGTGTGGTCCTCCCCGACGTTGAATTGGATGGCCGGGACGATGCGGCGCGCATCGGCCCCTCGGCTGCGCAGCCGCATGCGCCGATGCCGGCCCCCGACCATCTGCTGGCTGACGATTTCCACGTCGCGCGCCATGAAAACCGGCTCCGGCACCTTTTGGCCAAAAGGTTTGAGGCGGTCGAGCGTGTCGAACAGCGCCCGGTCGACGGCGTCCAGCGTCAGTTCCATATCGATGTCGAGGCGCGGCCCGGTCGCCGCGTGTTCGGGGCGGCTCTCCAGCACCTGCCAGAAGCGCTGGCGAAAGTCCTCCCAACGGTCGACGGCGATCGTCATGCCGACGGCCATGGCGTGGCCCCCGTAGGCCTCGAGCAGATCGGCGCATTCCTGGAGCAGGGCGAAGATGTCGAGGCCGGTCGTGCTGCGGCCCGATCCCCGGGCCGTGTCGCCGTTTGCGGCCACCAGAATGACCGGTTTGGCATAGCGTCGCATAAGGCGGGCCGCGACAATGCCCAGGACCCCTTCGTGCCAGTCCGATCCCAACAAGAGGATGGCGGGTCGCTGCAGGTGCCGGGCGTCCCCTTCCAGCCCCGCGATGATGCGCTCGACAATGTCCTGCTCGATGGACCGACGCTGGCGGTTGAGCTCGTCGAGCCGGCGGGCCAGGCGCCGCGCCTCGTCGGGGTCCTCGGTCGTCAGCAGATCCACGGCCAGGTCGGCGTGGGCCATGCGTCCGGCGGCATTGATGCGCGGGGCCAGGCGGAAGGAGATATCATCCGCTTCGATGCGGCGGGAATCGATTCGGCTGGCCGCCATGAGGGCCTGCAGTCCGGGGCGCCGGCTGGTGCTCAGAAGCTCCAGCCCGGCCTGGGTAAAGGTGCGGTTTTCCTTCACCAGCGGGACCATGTCGGCGACCGTTCCCAGCGCGACGAGATCGCAGAGGTGTTTTAAATTCGGCTCGGATCGGTCTTTCCAGAAGCCTTCTTCCCGCAGGTGGGCGCGCAGCTGGATCAGGAGATAGAACGCCATCCCGACCCCGGCCAGGTGTTCAAGGCAGGCCGGGCAGTCCTGGCGTTTGGGATTGACCACCGCTAGGGCCGCCGGCAGCGGCCCCTCATCCGGTGTATGGTGATCGGTGACGATGACATCGATGCCGTTGCGCCTGGCGGCTTCGACGGCCGCGTGGCTGGAAATCCCGCAGTCGACGGTGATGATTAGCTTGTACGCACCCGGAACGGCGACCGCGGCGATGTGTTCGACCTTCAGTCCGTAGCCCTCGCGGCGACGGTGGGGGATATGGTGGTCGACCCGCGCGCCGGCCTGGCCGAGGAAGTCCAGCAGCAGGGCGGTGCCGGTCACGCCGTCCACGTCGTAGTCGCCGAATATCAGGATTTTCTCTCCGGTCTCGAGGGCGCGGGCGATGCGCCCGGCGGCGATGGCGATGTCTTTGACTTCCGGGGGCGCCTTGATGTCGGCCAGGGAACTGTCCAGAAAACGGCGGGCGTGTTCGACAGAACGGATGCCGCGATTGACGAGCAGGGTGGCCGCCAACGGATTGAGGTTCAGTGCCCGTTGCAGTTCCGCCACCCGTTCGGAATCGGGTTGGTGAATATCCCAAAGCGTTTCCATAGGGGGCGCATATACCTCATCGGGGGATGGTGAGGCAAGGCCCTTTGTGCGGACGGCTCGCCGGCCACCGCCGGACGTCGCCGGGGCCGCGCAGGCGTGGAATCCGCTGCCGTTCCCGCCGTATTGGGGGTTGCATTGCGGGTTGACATGGTTATAATCTCAGGCCGTTTCGCCAGACCTTATTAGTGGTGATCTGATGCACGATCGGGCAAATATCGAGACGATGGACTCGAAGCGGCGTGGGCAAGGACTCTGTACCACGCAACACCTCTACCGGATCGACCGGCGCGACATCAGTTTCCTGCGCTACATCCTTGAAGCTTACGACGGAATGGCCGTCGTGACCACTCGGGACGCAGCCCAGGGGATTGTCAGCGTCACCGTCGCACCGGGCTGTGAAGGGGTCGTGGCCGGTGTTCTTGAGGCGCTAACGACGGCCGGTGAGATCTATTTGGAACCGCTGGCGGCGGGCGAGGGGTCCGACCAGGTGTGGGAGTTAGAATGCACCAGCTGTACATAAACACGATCGGCTGCCAGATGAACGTCTACGATTCCGACCAGATCGAGCGGGCCCTGACGCCGAGTGGCTATTCCCGCACCGACCAACTCGAAGATGCCGACCTCGTCATCGTCAACACCTGCGCCATTCGCTCCAAGGCGGAACAGAAGGCATTCAGCTTCGTCGGTCGCCTGGCCAAGCTGAAGCGGCGCAATCCCGATCTGCTCGTGGGAGTGGGGGGATGCGTGGCCCAGCAGGAGGGTGAAAAGATCCTGGCGCGGGCTCCCCATGTCGACCTGGTATTCGGACCCAAGGCGATCCCGCGACTGGGACGGCTGGTCGAACGCGTTCGTCTCCAAGGCCTGCGCGTGGTCGACACCGAAGATACGGACGGCTTCGAAGAACTCGATCTCGCCAGCGGCTTTCGCGATGACGGCCAGGTGGCGCGATTCGTGACCATCATGCAGGGCTGCGACAATTTCTGCACTTACTGCGTGGTGCCTTACGTGCGTGGAAGGGAAACCAGTCGCCACCCCGATCGCATCCTGGAAGAAATTCGCATGCTGGTCGCCGGCGGTGTTCGCGAAGTGACGCTGCTGGGTCAGAACGTCAACAGCTACGGTCTTAAAGAGGATCTGGGCAGCTTCGCCGAACTGCTGGCGCGTGTGGATCGGGTCGAAGGCCTGGCGCGGATTCGCTTCACCACCTCCCACCCAAAAGACCTGTCCGACGACCTGATCGATGCCTTCGCCCGGGTGTGCAAACTCTGCCCGCATATTCATCTTCCCGTTCAGTCCGGGGCCGACCGGGTACTGAAACGAATGAATCGCCAATACACCCGGGCGGACTATCTCGAGCGCATCGGTCGGCTACGGCGGGCGCGCCCCGACATCGCGATCACATCGGATTTCATCGTCGGATTCCCGGGGGAGACGGAAGCCGATTTCGAGCAGACGCTGGGATTGATTGAAGCGGTCGGCTTCGACGGGGTTTTTGCCTTCATGTATTCGGATCGGTCCGTGGCCCCGGCCGCACAATTCAAGGGCAAAGTCGAAGACGCGCTGAAAAAAGAACGGCTGCAGCGTTTGCTTCGGCACCAGGAAGTGTTTACGCTTAGAGCGAGCAAGGGGCTTATCGGCAGCTTTCAGGATGTTCTGGTTGAGGGATTTAGTGCCCGACCCGGACTGGCCGGGGATCATGCGGGCGCTCGGCAGTGGTCGGGCCGGACACCGGGTAACAAGATTGTCAATTTCGACCAGGACACGGACTGTGCCGGAAGCCAAAACGTTCACCCCGGATTGTTGATCGGGGTTCGCATCGAAAAGGCTTTTACCCACTCCCTCTGGGGCCGGCCGGTGTGGGTCGAGGAAAAACCCGGCGGATCAAAAGGAGACACCTGCCATGCTGCATAAAGCCACCATCGCCGGAATCACCATGGATCCGTCGACCAACACGCCCATCATCATTCTCAAAGTCGACGAAGGCGATCAGGCCGTGCCCATCTGGATCGGCCTGTTGGAGGCGACCTCGATCGCCTCGGCGCTGCAGAACGTCAAGTTCGACCGGCCCATGACCCATGACCTCTTTAAAAATTTTGCCGCTCTCATGGAAATTTCGGTCAGCAGCATCGAGGTCTGCGATCTGCGCGACAACACCTTTTTTGCACGGATCAATTTTCTGTCCAAGGACGACAAGTTCAGTATGGATGCACGCCCCAGCGACGCCATCGCCATCGCCCTGCGTTTCGAGGCCCCCATTTTCATCGATGACGCCGTAATCGCCAAGTCGCGCCCCTTCGATGCGGAGGCCGAGGCCTCGGATCAGAGCGAAGAGGGGCGCAAATGGAAAGAATACCTCGAAAACCTCAATCCGGACGACTTTGGCAAGTACAAAGTCTGAGCGCTTCCGCCCCGATAAATCACG